>NZ_JAVVES010000024.1:0-36280 GCF_032250955.1 Sulfuriflexus sp.
GTATGAGTCGCAAGGGCGAATGCCTCGATAACGCAGTGGCCGAGAGCTTCTTCGGTTCACTGAAGAACGAACTGGTACACCATGAGCACTATCGGACAAGAGCAGAAGCTAAACAAAGCCTCTTTGAGTACATCGAGGTGTTTTATAATCGGCAACGGCTCCATGCTTCGTTACAATATATGACGCCGGTGGAGTACGAAGAACGAGCTACCGGTAATTAAATCGTCCGTTTTATTGGGGGAACCTCAGCAGTGATACCTTTTTATTATTTATTATCTGCTATCGCTCATTTTATCATGCCGACCCGCCAGAACCCGTCCGTGTCCCGTAGCAGGGCAAGTCTTAGCCGGGCAGACGCTTGCGGACGGTGTGTGACGACCTTATCCGGGCCTCCAGCCCCGTCTATTACCCTTATAATTATTTTTTATTGTAGTTTTGTCCTTATCGGAGAGTATTCCGCTCAAAATACCGCTATATTTAAGTGTACTGGTTCACAGTTTCGCTAACTGAAAATAAAACCGGCATAACCAGACTGGCCGGAGAGCCAGTCATTTGGGAGGAAAACAATGACACGAATTATATTAGCTGTACTGGCCGCCAACCTGTTACTGGGCAGCAGCCTGCTACCGGCTGCTGAAGCGGCCACTAAAGAGGCCAGCAACCAGGTAACCCTTAAATGGGTGGGCTGTGGTATTTCCAAAAAGGCCTTTATGGCCGAACTCGCCGCCGCCTATGAGAAAAAGACCGGTGTGAAGATCGAGATCCAGGGTGGCGGGGCGACGCGCGGTATCCGTGAAGTTGCCGCCAATACGGCCGATCTCGGCGGAGCCTGCCGCTACAAGATCGACGGTGAGGGCAAGGAAACCAGTGCCATGCTCGAACCCGTGGCCTGGGACGCCCTCGCCGTGATTGTCCACCCCGATAACCCTGTCAACGACATCACTTTTGACCAGATCCGCGGTCTTTACCTGGGCAAGATCACCAACTGGAAGCAGCTCGGTGGCAATGATGCGCCGATTCGCCTGCTCGCCCGCAAGGGCAAGATCTCCGGCGTAGGTCGCGCCCTGCGCAAGCTCGTGTTCGCCAACTATAACCAGGAATTCAAGGCCAGCGAGTTCATGAAGTCTACCGGGCCCATCGAGGTGGCAGTGGTCAAGGACGTGAACGCCATTGCCGTGACCGGCATCAGCTCGGCCCGCAAGCGTAACGTGAAAAACCTCATGCTCGACGGCAAGGAACCCTCTTATGAGAATATCCGCGCCGGCGATTATGGCCTGTATCGTCCCCTCTACCTGGCAATGAACAAGTCCGGCAAGAATACCGAAGAGGTCGATAAGTTCATCAAGTTTGCCCACAGCTTTGAGGGCCGCACCATCATCCGCAATAACGGCACGGTGCCCTACCTCGACGCGCTGAAGCTCGTGCTCAAGCAGGTGGAACAGGAAGAGCGCGCCAATGAACGTGGCCTGTATCAGAACTGAGGATACGCCATCGAGTCAGTCAAAAAGCCCTCCCAGGAGGGCTTTTTGCTTTCCTGTGCCTGTAAAACCGCGCCGCCCATGACAGCCGGATAAAACGCGCACAGCCCGGAAAAATCCTGTAAAATGCGCGCTTTGCCGCCACCGCTATAGCGGTGGGCCGGACTGAAATCACATGACCGAACAACAGCTTAACAACATCAATGTCCTCTCCCAGGACCTGCTGCCGACCCCGGCCGAGGTCAAGCGCGCCTTGCCGCTGACCGAGACTGCCGAGCGTACCGTGCTGGCTGGCCGGGAAGTCCTGCAACGCATCCTCGACCACAAGGACCATCGTCTGTTCGTGGTGGTCGGGCCCTGCTCTATCCATGATCCGGCGGCCGCCTACGAGTATGCCGAGCGTTTGAAGAAGCTCGCCGACGAGGTCAGCGACAGCCTGTATATCGTCATGCGCGTCTATTTCGAGAAACCGCGGACCACGGTGGGCTGGAAGGGCCTCATTAATGACCCTTACATGGATGATTCCTTTCATATTGAAAAGGGATTGTACAAGGCGCGCGAGATCCTGCTGCACCTGAACGAACTCGGCCTGCCGACCGCAACCGAGGCGCTCGACCCGATTACGCCACAGTACCTTTCTGACCTGATTGCCTGGTCGGCAATTGGTGCGCGCACCACCGAATCCCAGACCCACCGGGAAATGGCAAGCGGGCTGTCGACCCCGGTCGGCTTCAAGAACGGTACGGATGGCAGCCTTGATGTCGCCATCAACGCCCTGCACTCGGTCTCGCAGCCGCACAATTTTCTCGGCATCAACCAGGATGGGCAGTGCACCGTGGTCAAGACTCGCGGCAATGCCTACGGCCATGTCGTGCTCCGTGGTGGCGGCGGCAAGCCCAATTACGAGGCAGAGCAGATTGCCCGTTGCGAGGCTGAGCTGAAGGCGAACAATCTGCCGCTGAACATTACCGTGGACTGCAGCCACGGCAATTCCAGCAAGGACCCGGCGAACCAGAACAAGGTGGTTGAGGATTGCGTACAGCAGATCCTTGCCGGTAACCAGTCTATTACCGGACTCATGCTCGAATCGAATCTCGGCTGGGGCAACCAGCCTATCCCCGCTGACCTGTCACAGCTCAAATACGGGGTCTCTGTCACCGATGCCTGCATCGACTGGGACACCACTGAGCGCCTGCTGCACCAGACCCGTGACCAGCTCAAGACCGTGCTGCCGACGCGCAATACCGGCTAAGCCGGCCCTGGCCGGCTTCCGGTTGATTTGGCAGGTTTGCCTTACCCGCGTATGATTTCCGGCGTCGACACAATCCAGGAACTGACTTCGCCATGCTGCGTAAATTCCGCATTCTGATTGCCTTGCTGGTACTGCTCTTTGTCGCCAGCTCGGCGGCCCTTACCCGGTTTCGTACCACGAACTGGGATCGTACCCTGTATGTCAGTATCTACCCCATAAACGGTGACCAGAGACCGGCCACCCGCGCCTATATCAACAGTCTCAGCGAGGCCAGCTTTGCTGATATCGAACAGTACCTTGCGCGCCAGGCGCTGGCCTGGCGCGATTTGCAGCAGAAGCCTTTCGATATCAGTCTCGCGCCCGAAGTGACTGAAAAGCCGCCAATGCCGCCACAAGGTGGCAATGCCCTGCAGATCATGTACTGGAGTCTGAAAATGCGTTACTGGGCATGGACCCATAATAGCCAGCCCGGGCCCGCACCTGATATTCAACTCTACACGGTTTACTATGACCCTGCGGTATACAGTCAGGTTGGTCATTCCTTTGGCCTGCAGAAGGGCCTGGTCGGCATCGTTAATGCCTTTGCCAGTCGTGCCGAGGGTAAACGTAACAATGTCATCATTGCCCACGAGCTACTGCACACACTCGGCGCCACTGACAAGTATGACCCTGCCAACAACCAGCCGCTGTACCCGCTCGGTTTCGCCGACCCTGAGCAACAACCACTCTACCCGCAAAAACGTGCCGAACTCATGGGCGGCCGTATTCCCCTCTCGCCGCAACAGGCAAGGCAGCCCGACCATCTCAGGCAAACACTTATCGGTAACGCAACCGCTATCGAGATCGGGCTTGCTGATTAGTTTGTTTGCGACCCGCCGAAGGATTTACCGGTTTTCAGGGCGTGAATAAGACAATGTGTTATCGAGTCTAAATCCCCTCACCCTAACCCTCTCCCTGAGGGAGAGGGGATTAACGGCGAAAACGGTAAGCTTCGGACAAGGTAAACAGGTTGATTGATGCGCATGAATACATAAAATTTCATCACCCTCTAATCGGCGTTATCCCTTCTCCCACAGGGATAACCAGCGCCTTTGCTGTAGTAGTTGGACAGCTTAGGCGAATGGCTGGTTGTTCCATCAGAAGGCCAGGATGAGGGCGTGAATAAGACAATGTGTTATCGAATCTAAATCCCCTCACCCGCAGGGGGAGGGGATTAACGGGGCAGCAGTGTTATAAAGCCTCTTTCCTGTAAAGCGAGCTGATCATAACCGCGGGCGGGTCTGCAATGCAGGCCGCGCGACAAAGCCCACAGCCGCTGCACGCTGTCATGTCGATGCGGGGACGAGTGCCATCCCAGAGCAGTGCCCCGGGCACCGGGCAACTGCCCTCGCAGGCCCCGCATTCCGGACCCTGGTAGGGCAGGCATTCAGCCGTATTGATAGCGGCATGCGCCAGTTTCGGAAATGGTTGCGCGACAGCTTCCCCGGCCCCGGTTGCCTCTTTCGCTTCCGGCAGACGCAGGGCCGCTGGCTCACACGCCTTCACGCAGGGCCAGTCTTCGCAAAGGTGGCAACCACCATCAAGTACATCAAGTGCCGGCGTTTGTGCCACATCTGCGCCATAGCGGGCCGGCAGGGGGAAAAGCACTTTATGTGGACACGCCTGGATACAGGCCTCGCAACGGCTGCAGGCCAGCATAAATTCCAGTTCCGGCCGGGCCCAGGGCGGACGTATCCAGCGTGACGCGCGCGCCTCGAGCCGGGCATCTGCCTCCTCGACCACATGTTCGGCGGCCTTGCCCGCGGCACGACGGAAAAAATTGCGGCGACCTTCATCCATTACACTTCACCATTCGACTTTGTCATTTCACTCACCGCTTCCTGGTCAGCATTATCGCCAGGGCTCTTGACTGCCTTACATGCGCATGACCATGGGTTGCGCCAGCAACCAGAGATTAAAAACCGTGACCAGTAGAATAAAACCAAGCCCCGGCAGCAAGTACGCAATGCGCAGACTGTGTGCCTCATCAAGCACATCTGTGCTGCGATGTTGCAATACCTTTAACGCCAGCCAGAAACCAAAGGCGATTAGCAGTGCCTGCAAGGCGAACAATAACTGCTCCGGGATTAACGGGTTTATATGGCGCATGTGTAATTCATGGCTGCCCAGCGGCAGGGTGTCGCGACCAAGCGGGTTCATCAGCACGTCCGTGAAACCGCGACTTTCACGGATCAGGTGATTGAGGTTATGCGCAATATGATAGGTAAAGGCCAGCGGCAGGCTAATAAAGGCCAGGCGGGCAAATAACTGTTTAAAGCCGATCTTCACCGGCAACAGGCTCTGCATCAGCCGAATTAAAACCGCGTAGAGTAAAACCGGGATCAGCAATATGAGCAACATGCCGAGACTGAAACTCCATAATAATTGTCCCGAGTCACCGATAAGTTGTGCCAGCGACGACATGCCCTGCTCCCAGAACGGCATCATGGTAATACCGTGGAAGGTTGTCAGTGCCAAAAGGCCGAGCATGAACCAGGCCTCGTCCCAGTGCGGGCGGGCATGTTGAATGGCCTCTACAGCCGGGCTTCGCAAACGCCAGCTGACATTGTCATGCGGGCAACTCATGCTGCAGGCACTGCAGGCCGTGCAATAGGTGCTTTGCGTCAGGCGTCCCATCACCAGGTGAGTCGGGCAGGCCTCTATCTCTTCGGTGCCGTAGTAACATTCGAGTGTCCGGCAATCGGCACAGGTCTGTGTCGAACGCGGGCGCAATTCAACCATGGCCAGTTGCGAATAAAAGCCGATCGTGCGCCCCACCGGGCAGACGTGTTTACAAAAGGCCTTGCCTTCAAAAACGGCCAGGTAGACCGTTGCCAGCACCACCATCACCAGGGCCAGCACCGCGGTCATATAGGGATCGGTGGTCACACCCACGCCCAGTTCCAGCCAGGTCAGGCCGACAAACATGATCAGGGCCGGCCAGATATTGCGCCACCACTTCGGCACCCTCAGGCCCAGGCTGGCCTCATCGTTACGTCGCCAGAGCGTGTGCTTCACCATCCAGCCGGCCAGGTTGTCCCACGGACAAACGGCACACCAGGCCGAACCGAAGAAAAAGATCACGATGACGATCCCGGCCCACCATATCGTCCAGGTCAGGGTCGTCGCCAGGTTGCGTTCCGCGATGGGTGTGCCGAACAGGCCGGCGGCAATCACGAGCAGGAACAGGCCGGCGACGATAAACTTCAGGCAGAATAACGGCCACGGACTCGCATTAAAGAAACGCGAAACTGCGCCGAGCAGGGGAATACGGTCGACTGACATAGTCAGCCGGGTGCGGTGTTTAACGGCGGGTTGTAACAAAACCTGCAGCAAGGCGATGATCATAAGCACCGCGATCAGCCATTGCCATATCCCAGGTAGGCCGGGATGCGTCATCGTTGTGCCTTGAGGCGAAAGCGGCGCTTGCGCTGCAGAATATTAACCAGCAAGAGCACACTCACCAGTATGGCGAGGGTGACGCCTATCGGTCCGATCGAGGCCGGATCGCCAATGCGCAACGGAAAGTCGATACTATACGGTTCTCCACCTGACTCGAATTCTGCGGTAATGATGTAGTTGCCTTCTTCATTGAAGATAAACCCCTGCCGGTAAACGTTATCGTCAATCGGCTGCACCCCGAGCGTTTCTTCCTCACTGGCAAACCAGCTGTCGTCGCGCACCTTGAAAGTTACCTTGCCGACAAACGGTATGCCGTTATCAATTCGTGAGGCATACAGGTTAACGCGCCCCTGTTCATTCGGTTTGGGAAAGGCGGGAAAGGCCATGTAGGTGACAAAGTAATCGCCTATCTGGGTCTCCACCTGCATGCTCGGCGGCGTATTCGAATCGGCACTCAGGCTATAGGCCGGACGACCCAGGACATGATGGGCTTGTACGGCCAATGCACAAAGCCCGAATAAAACCATGAACAACATTGTCTGGGCCAACCTCACAACTTGTACTCCCTGATTAATACCGAGTTATTAACGCAAAGGCCGCAGAGACGCAGAGGACGCGAAAATTGATAAGGGGTCGGAGTCGGGCGGGCGTGGCGATTCGCTGGAACAACGAGCCGCGACGTTGGCGGCCAGGTCAAAGGCACCTGTAGACGGCGACTCCGACCCCGTTGCGGATTCAGGGGTCGGAGTCGCGGGGCGCGACGATTCGCTGGAACAACAAGCCGCGACATTGGCGGCCAGGTCAAAGGCACCTGTAGACAGCGACTCCGACCCCGCTGGATTACGACCCCGCTGGATTTTCTTTGCGTCACTTTGCGCCCTTTGCGGTAAAAAATTAATAACTCAAAGCATAGCTAATAACTACGCCGCCTTGTAGCCACACCATGCCTGGCGATTGTGCCTTCGCTGCGTGTCACGATCCGGATCGGCAAACTCGGTTCGGGGCAGACCTCAACACATTGACCGCAGCCGACACAGCCGTCCCTTACCGCCGGTTTGTAGATATTCGCAAACTCAAAGCTGATCGCCTCTTCACCAAGTGGGCAGATTGCCACACAGGCCCCGCAGATACCTTCGTCGACCCACGGGTAACAGGCCGCCCGGTCGATCTGGGCAATGCCCATATCGACATCACGAATCGGTGTTATTGACAAGGCATCGGTTGGGCAGACTTGCATGCACTTGTTACACAGGATGCAGGCCTTCCTTGCCGGATCAATATAAGGAGTATTCAGGCCGTCGCCACCGTCGCGTTGCGCGAACACCACGCAACGTGGCGGGCAGACTTCACCGCACAGGCCGCAACCGATGCAGGCGCGGTTAAACGCCTCGATGTCGGGCAGGGCACCGGGCAAGAGAATGTGGCGGTGCGGTTCGGCATAGACCTTCGGTGCCAGCAGGCGTGACAGGCCGTAAGGTATGACACTCGCAAAGGCCAATGCCGTGTAGGCACCGAGCGACTGCAGGAAGCGACGCCGTTTCATGACTCGCTCTTGATTTGCTGTTCGCGACGATAGTCATGCCCAAGGTGCCCCGGTCCCTGGTATGGCCCGTCTTTCAGGGCCAGTTTGAACTCAAGGGCGTCGGTCGGGCAAACCGCGATACAGGCGGTGCAGTTATTACACTCCTGACCAAAACCATCATGCAGTGGGTCGAGACCAAACTCACAGGTCACGTTACACTTCTTGCAGTCATTGCACGCACTGACCACGCGCTGAATGCGTAACAGGCGGTAGCGACCCAGCAAGGAATACAGGGCGCCACCAGGGCAGACATAACGGCAGAACCCCCGTCGCGCGACGAGTAAGTCAAACAGGATGGTGAGGATAAAAAACACGGCACCCACACCAAAGCCACCCTGCGCAATCGCATAATACAGTTCACGACCAATGATCGCCGGCGGGTAGATTGCCGCGGTCATGATGCTGCCGAGCAACATCGACAATAACAGCCCGGCCGCCAGCACCAGGTACTTGGTGCGCTTATCAAACTCCCGGTCACCCAGCGGCACGCCAGCGCGCCTTAACCAGCCCGCCAGGGTGTCGTTCAATTCATAAATAAAGGTGGCCGGACAAATCCAGCCACAAAAGACGCGGCCCAGCACGAGGGTCACGACGAGAGGGATCAGGGCCGTCAACAGGAACGGCCAATAGACCGAGATTGACGCGCTGATTTGACTCAGCACCGCCAGCGGGTCACTGACTTGCAGACCGAACAGGTTGCCTGACCAGGTCGTGCCTTTAATGGCGTCCAGCTCATGTTCGGCATCACTGACAAAAGGCGAGGTCAGCCACTCCATGCTGTCATAAATCATTTTTTCGTGCGGGAACAACAGATCATAGGCATGCGCTGCTACATAGGTCTGGTAAAGGTGCAGAAACGGCAGCAGCACCAGCATAGCAAAAATGCTCGCCAGCACCAGCCAGCGTAACTTGTTCAGGTGACGTGGCAGGTAGGATTTGACAATGTTGTTTTGCATTCCTAATCTCTTTAAAAAAATTTAACCGCTAAGGTCGCCAGGTTACGCCAGGATGCGCTTATGTATTTACTTTGCGTATCCTTGCGTCCTTAGCGGTTAATTACCAACATAAAAATATCACTAACCACGACTATGGTTCGGAATAATTCTGATAGCTTGCGGTATCTGGATGCAGGATCGTTCGCATAAGCCACAGCCAACACACTGCTCCAGCACATGCGGCTGCTCGAGGCGACCGATCCGGATCGCCACGTCAGGCAAGGGACAGGCACGGTAACAAACACCGCATGTCTTGCCCTGCCATGACAGGCACAGGGAATGATCCACCCGCGCCTTTCCCATGCTGACCTTTTCCAGGATCGGTTCAGCCTCACGGGGAATGGATGCAATCGCCCCGGTGGGGCAGACATCCCCACACTTCATGCACAGGATGCAGGCCTGCTCGCGCGGCACGATGTATGGCGTATCGAGTGACTCCAGCCCGTTCTCGGTGCCAAAGTACTTGATACACCGGTTCGGACAAATCTCGCCGCACTTGCCACAGCGAATACATTGCGCATGGAAATCGGACTCCGCCAGGGAGCCCGGTGGACGGAGAAAACGGAAGCTCGGCTGATTCGCTGCCTGTAGCCGGGACCAGCCCTGAATCAACGCGGTTCCGATTAGCGCCTGAATAAAGGTTCTGCGTTGCATGTCTGCCTTTGTCGGCCTCTGATGATTTCAGGGGCAAGAGTTTTAGTAATGTGTTATCGAATCTAAATCCCCTCACCCTGACCCTCTCCCGGAGGGAGAGGGAATTAATGGAACAGCAGTGTAAAGGTTTATACCTTTTCGATACGGCAGGCGAGCTTCTTGAAATCAACCTGTCCTGAAACGATATCCCAGACCCGGCTCGAGACACCATTCACAAGCCACTTGTTCTTCTTCGGATCGGCGCTGTCAGCCACCGACAGGTTCCATGGACTGAACATGTAACCCCGCGGCACGCTGTTGCGCGCCGGCTTGACCAGGCTACTGGTACCGACCTGGGCCCTGGCCTCATAAGCACCGCGCCGTGTCACCAGGCGCACCTTGTCGCCGTCCTTGATACCGAGTTCTCTGGCATCTTCAACATGCATCTCGACATACATCTCCGGGACCAGGCGGCGCGTGGTCGGGCTGCGATTCGATTTTGCCGTGTGAAAGTGCTCATACACCACACCGAGACCCAGCCAGTAGGGGTATTTGCCTTCCGGCACCTTGTCCCAGGTCTGGCCGCGTTCCGCTTCATCAGGCAGGTCGGGGGTGAGCCCCATGTCACGCGCCTGTTTCAGCAATGCGATATTGTCGATGGTGTACACGCCTTCCTTGTCCCCGAACTCCATCAGTTTCCTGGTGATCTCCTCCCGCCGTGAATAATCCTGCTGGCACAGTTTTATGTGCACCTTGCCGTCCTTGGTACGGAAATAACCATAGGGCCGGTTCTCCCACTTGCCCTCCTGGGCCATGAAGCGACGCTTGGTGCCGCCGCTTTTGGCTGCTTCATAGTTCGGTGCCGGCCACTGAATACCGCGCAGGTCGCGCAATTGCTCGTAGGGTGTCTTACCGTCAAGTCTTTCAACCTCGAGCAGGCCGGTCAGGTCCGTGTCTGTCCCTGCCGAGGCGGCGCACACGGCGCGGAAGATTTCCTGCGCATCGTAGAAACCGTCTTCCTGGCGCTTCCAGGGAAAGATCTTGTCGGCATCCAGACCTAGCAAGTGGGCGATTTCCTTACCCTTGTCGATCACCATGTCCATATCCGGCAGGCAGCCCGGTGGTGGTTCGGCGGCCTTCTCGACCCGGTTAATGCGGCGTTCGGAACTGATGTAGACACCGTCTACTTCGCCCCAGGTAGCAGCCGGGAAGATCACGTCGGCATACAGATTGTTCGGCGCATGCCGGTAGATCTCCTGGACAACATTAAACATCTTCATCATGGCCGGGCGGATTAGTTTATGTTGATCCGGCAAGTCAATATGCGTGGCATAGACAAAGAACATGGCCTTCACTTCACCTTTCAGTGCGCGTTCCATCATACCGATTGCATAACCCGGGTTCTTTGCGTTCATGGCCCTGACCAGGTTTTCTTCCGGGACATTCCAGTGCCGCGCCATGTGCTTGCGATGAGCGGTGTTCTTCAGTGGCTGATTGAATGGCAGGCGCCCGGTTAAGCCACCGGTGAAGCGTTCGCCCATTGCGTTCGGTTGCCCGGTCATGGAGAACGGCCCGCACCCCGGCTTGGCAAGATTGCCGGTCAGGGTCAGCAGGTTGATAATCGAGATCGTATTGTGCTGACCATGGATATGCTGGTTATAACCGATGCCCCACATAATGATGACCCCGCCATAACCTTCTTCGGCATGCTTGCCCTTGCTCCGCGCAAGACGCTTGCGGGTCGCCTCGGCAAACATACCGGCCACCTTGCGAATCAGCTCTGGTGACACATCATGGTTGGGCCCGCCCATACGGTCCTGGACCTGCTCGGGGCTGTAGTCGTTGAGCACACCATCGGTGTACTCCTTCCAGCCCGTGGTATGGGCCTTGAGGAAATCCCAGTCGATGACGTCAGGGTGATCCTTGAGCAGGACATGGGCAAGCGCATTGAGAAAACTGATATCACCATTGAGGATCGGCACATGTACCGAGTTGTCCGCGTTAATATCGGCATAGCCTTTGGAGGTACCTGTATAGCGCGGATCGACGACAACCGTCGGTATGTCTGTATTCTTTTTATGGTCAGCAATTCGCCAGAAAATAATCGGATGTGACTCGCGGGCATTATGGCCAAAGTGCATTACCATATCCGCAAGCTCAATATCTTCGTAAGCCAGTGGCGGGGTATCGGAACCGAGTGTGGCGAAGTAGCCCGTCACCGCTGAGGTCATGCACATGCGTGCATTGGCTTCGATGGTATTGGAACCCAGCACGCCCTTCATGAACAGGTTTTCGAGATACTGGCCTTCCATGGTCAGCTGCCCGGAGCCGTACAGGCCGATCGAATTACCCGTATACTTTTTGGCGAGGTGCGCGACCTTGTGCGCGGTCATATCCGAGGCTTCCTTGTAGGGCACCCGCACAAAGTGCTCTTCATCGAACGACCCTTTGGTCTTGCTGATATACTCGAGGTCGCCGTGACCGGGCTTGTTCCATTCCTCCCAGACGTCCTTACGCACGTAGGGATCGCCTTCCATGCGGTCGACATAAATAGGCTCGGCGGCCGTCAGACCCTTGATACACTGCAGGCCATAGTTGGTTGGGTGATCCTTGTCCGGGCGCATGGAAACGATCTTGCCGTTTTCGGCCTGGATGATCGTGCCACAACCAACCCCGCAATACGGACATTGGGCAATCGCGGTCTTGCGCGTACTGGCCGCCTTTTCCGGGCTGACCGGGGCCGCTTCGAGTTCCGGGTTGGCACCGACCATAAGACTGGAACCTGCCACGGTGCTGGTGATGAAGGCGCTACCCTTAAGAAAGTCACGTCGATTCATTTTGATGCGTTTCATTTTTCTGTCTCCCTAATTCTTGCTGGGCATGGTGCGCAGGTAGGCAATAATGTCGTCGATCTCACGCTCGCTCAGGTCCGCCATCGTTTCCGGTCCGGCGCCGTAAAAACCGAGCATGCGGGTATTCGAGCGGCCTTCCTTGATGGTTGTGCGGATAAAGCCATCCGAGGCCTTGCTTAAAAAACCTGCCTTGCCGATAGCGGTACCTGTCCCGCCCGCGGAATAACCGTCACCATTGGTGCCGTGGCAGGTCAGGCAAACCTGGTCAAACCAGATTTTACCGAGTCGCGGGTCACCGTGTGCTTCGGGCTGCGCATCAACCGCAGCTGAACGATCCGTCAGCACGGCATGGTCACGCAGGTAAGCGACAATCGCCAGAATATTCTTTTCCCCGAGATGGGCATACGATGGCATACCGGTACCGGGACGACCGTCCTGAATCGTACCCAGCAGAAACCTGTTGGAGGCCACGCTCAGGAATTCCTTGTTGGTCAGGGATGGCGCTGTACCCGGTTTACCTATGGCATCGGCCTGATGACAGAAGACGCAGTTCTGCTCATATAAGCGTTGCCCCTCGGCCGCCAGTTGCGGATCAATAACCGGCGGCGTTTCCGCCTCCCTGGCGACAACGGCCTTTTCCTGAATTTGTTTGGTGCTGTCAGTGGGCTTATCACAGGCCGTGATAAACAAGGCCACCACTACGAGCGCACTACGTGTAATTAAGCTGGCCATCATGCCTCCCTTTCAAGACAGTAAATGCGTGTCTTTTGGTTATTATTGCTTATTGATACATATACGCCTGTTTGCCCACGATTGCCATTGACACAGATCAACTTCACAGAAAGAATTTGGCATCGCTACCTGCAGTAAAAATCTGCCATCAATTAGCTACCGCGATGGCCGGCGACCGGTTTATGCGCGCTCGGACAGGCGCTGCATGATCTTGTCGGCGACACGGAAGGCATTCGCGTAAATGGTCCAGGTAAACGGCACACTGCCGCCGGTCGGCATGAAACTGCCATCGGTGACATAGAGGTTGTCAGCCGAGTGGACCTGGCAGTCGGCATTCAGCACCGAGGTCTTCGGGTCATGACCAAAGCGACAACCACCGGCAACCAGGTTGGCGGGCGGTGAACCGCTGACGCTGGAGCGGATATTCTCCGCCCCCATTTGCTGGAGGACCTGCTCGGCCTTGCCGGTCAGGAATTCCGCGACCTTCAAGTCATGCTCATGATAGCCGATGCGCACCCGCGCGACCGGGGTGCCCCACTTGTCCTTGACCTTCGGGTCGAGGCTGACAAAACAATCATCATTCGGCAACCAGTCACAGAAGACCTCAAAGCGCAGGGTCTGCACCGAACCCAGGGCCGACTTGATATTGTCCTGTAGCGCCTTGCCCCACACGAGTTTGTCGTCCGCATCCCACTTCTGGGCATTGGCACGCGAGAGCACGTTCGGATGCCGCAGCAGGAAATCGATGGTGCCACCTTTCACGCGCGGGCCGAGCCGGCTGTTTTCGATAAAATACCAGTCCTGCAGGCCGCGATTGACAAACGGCCCGCGGGTCTTCATGAGTGCAGCCTCTTTCTTGTCCAGCTTGCTGTACACAAAATCCCCGCTGCCCGTACTGCCGGCCGAGAAGACGAGGTTCTTGCCCACCTGGCCATGCTGGTTACCGAGACCATCGGGATGCCGTGGCCCCTTCGAGAGCAATAACAGCCGCGAGGTCTCGATGGCATGACAGGCGACGACAAACAGCTTTGCCGAAACGGTCTGCCGGTTATCATCCTGATCAAAATAGTGCGCGGCGGTAACACGTCCGTCCTGGTCACTGCCCAGGTGATAGACCTTTGCGTGCGGACGAATCTCGCAACGCCCGCTCGCGACTGCCCGGTTCAGCAGGGCCGCGCGTGAACTGCCCTTGGCGCCTGAGGAACAACCATAACTGCCACAGTAGCCGGAATATTCGCAACCGCGCCGGCCCTTGTCGGTATGCGGCAATATCGCGCGCGGCGTAGGCAGGGAATGAAATTTCAGATCCGCGCAGGCCTGGTCGATTCTTTCCGCAATCGGGTGTTCGCGGGTGGGCGGGTAGGGGAAGTCCGGCGTCGAACGCGGTTCGGCAAGGGGATGCCCGACCACGCGCCCTGAGATCCCCACTTCTGTTTCTGCCTTTGTGTAATAGGGTTCAAGGTCGGCATAACGAATCGGCCAGTCCGCCACATTCGCGCCTTCGATCTCACCGAAGCTGGCGTGCAGGTGGAAGTCTTCCGGCTTGAGGCGGTAAAAGAAACCACTCATAAAATTTGAGGCACCGCCGACACAATTGCCGTTCCAGAAGTCCCAGCCCGATTCCGCGGTCGGCGTCGCCTCCCAGCCATCGCGGCCTGTGTCCTCGATGACGTGTTGTTCATCTTGCAGCTTCGGTGTGTAGACACTGCGCCGGCAACAGGCCAGTTCGTCTTTATAGAAGTCTTCTTCCCTGAACCATGGCCCCTTCTCCAGCACCAGCACCGAGTACCCTGCTTCGGCCAGGGTTAGCGCGACCGGGCCGCCACCGGCGCCGCTGCCAACGATGCAAACATCATAGACCTTGCTCATAAGCGGTAATACACCTTGTTAGCCGGCGGTTGCGGGAAGCCCGGCTGGTGACCCAGCCACTTCCAGCCAACCCCGTTCGGGTTGCCGCCGTAAGCCGGCGACGTCAGCAGCGCTTCAATAATGTACGCCAACAAGGTAGCTATCCAGTTCTCGCCGGCGCGGCTCAAGGCTACCTTGCGCAGGGTCTTTTCCTTTTCCGCCGTAGCCAGTTCGATAAAACCCGCCGAGTACAGGTCTCTGGCGATGCCGTTCAGCCATTGCACGCCATTTTGAATAAATGCCTTTTCCGATTCTTCGATGCCGTGCAGGTCAATGACGTTTTTCAGATACTGTAGCGCGTGGATCTGACTGGCCCCGGGGGCCTCGCCAGTGGCGGGAAACAAGTGTTCCTGCACAGCGGCCAGGGTGCGCCACGGTTCCCTTGCCTGCCACGCGCTTTGTTTTTCAGCTGCTCCTGCCGGCACCGCAGCCAGCAATGGCAGGGCGGCACACGCAGCAAGGAAACGCCGCCTTGAATTCAGCTGCTGCTGCCTGGCAAGCACCGCGGCCGGAACCTGCCGGTCCCATTCGTCGAGTCTGTTACTCATGTGCGGTCATTGTGGCGTTGTTGTTTATAACCCAGAGGTCAATAAACCTGAGAAAACGACGCTTTGAATATTCACCCTCTTGCAAAAATCCGGCCGTGTCCCTTGAAGCTAATACCGAGCCATCGCTGTGCGCAATAAAAAAGTGCGGGTAGCCGGTTACTTTCGGAAACGTTGCCAGGAATTCGTGATTCGGGTTCTCGTCACTGACATTAACCTTCAGGACGACGAAATGGTCATAAAGTTTTTTCCTGACGCTTTGATTGTTGTTAATAAAAAGATCCAGCTTTTTACACCACGCGCACCAGTTGCCGCCCAGCTCAATAAGTACACGGCGCTGCGTTGCCGTTGCATTGGCAATTGCATCACGGCCATCCTGAAACGGATCACGCTCAGGGTCATAGTGCTGGCTGTAATCGGGGATACGTTCATCGGCCGCGACAACAGTTGTCGCTGCAATAAGGGCAAAACCAAAGAGAAGTGCTTTCATCACCTGCATGTGACTTTTATTCGCTCCTCATGCTTCTCATGCTCATCCAGGTCGTGAGCATATTGGGTCTGTCAGGCAGCGAGGCTTTCCAGCCCGCTGATATCGAGCAGACGAATGGTCTTGTTATCAATCTCCAGCATGCCGATTTCCTGCAGGTGGGCCAGTTGGCGACTGATGGTTTCGAAGGCCAGCCCGAGGTAATTGCCAATGTCCTGCCGCGTCATCGGCAAGCGAAGTTGATTACCGTCGAAACCACGCTTGAGCATGCGCTCGCGCAGGTTAAGCAGAAAACGCGCCAGCCGTTGCTCGGCCGAGCTGCCGCCGATCATCATGAGCATGCCCTGGTCACGACGGATCTCGCGGCTCATGATGCAGGCCAGGTCGTGTTGCAGGCTGGGCACTTCCTTTTCGAGTTGCTCAAGGGCATCGAATGGCAACTCGCAGATTTCGGTCTTCTCCAGTGCCACGGCGTTACAGCTGTGCAGGCTGGAATCGATCGCGTCGAGTCCGAGGACTTCACCTGTCAGGTGAAAACCGGTGATCTGCTCCTTGCCCTCCACAGTCAGACCGTAGGATTTGATGGCGCCATATTGCAGGGCATACAGGGAATGAAACCTGTCGCCGGTGCGATAGATATAGTCCCCCTTCTTCAGGGGCGTGCGTCTTTTCACCAGGCGGTCCATCAGGGTCAGCGCCTCACCCTCCAGCGATACCGGCAGACACAGTCGACGCACGCCACAGTCCTCACAGGCCGGCTTGACATGGAACACATTATCCGTCGATGTTGGTTTGCTCATTGCGTTTCCGATTCTGTGCTTATTCTTGCTTTGGTAACTATTGTGACCATCCCCGGCAGATAAGTATAGTGCCTAATTGACCGTATAACTCGGGGTATTTTATGCTTATTTACCTGTATTCAGCCTGTTGATGATTTGCCGGCGACGATATACTCTCCAAGACCAATCACGCCATCTGGCAGAGCCTGCATGCCCGAACTTATAGACAGTTTCAACCGCCCTATCGAATACGTCCGCCTTTCGGTGACCGATCGGTGCGATCTGCGCTGCAATTACTGCATGCCCAGGGACTTCCACGATTTCGAAGACCGGGAACATGTCCTGAGCTTCGAGGAGATAGAGCGTGTCATGGCGGCATTTGGTGAACTCGGCGTCAAGCGCATTCGCCTCACGGGAGGTGAACCGCTGGTCCGCAAGGGCCTGCCTGACCTCGCCGCCAGGCTGGCCGCTCTGCCCGGCATTGAAGACCTTTCCCTGTCCACGAATGCCGTCCGCCTCGCCAAACACGCCGAGGCTCTCGTCCGGGCCGGGGTTTCGCGCATCAATGTCAGTCTCGATACGCTTCAGCCAGCGCGCTTCAAGGCCATCACGAACGGCAGGCTGGACAAGGTGATCGACGGCCTGATGGCGGCAAAACAGTCGAGATTTCAACCCATTAAGTTAAACATGGTGGCCATGCGCGGCGTCAATGATGACGAGTTCGGGGATATGGTCGATTTCTGTCTTGAGCACGATTTTACCCTGCGCCTCATCGAGACCATGCCGCTGGGTGAAAGCGGGCTTGATGCCACGGATCACTACCTCGATCTGCAAACCGTCAAGCAGCAACTGGCCGAGCGTTATGACCTGGTGCCGGGCGTCATGGCCGGCGGTGGCCCGGCAAAATACATGCAGGTCGTCGGCACGAATATGCACATTGGTTTTATCACGCCGATCTCGCAACACTTTTGCGAAAGCTGCAACCGCGTCCGCCTGGCTGCCGATGGTACCTTGTACCTGTGTCTCGGCCAGGAAGACAAGCTTGAACTGCGCCCCTTGCTGCGCGGGGGCATCAGCGATGCCGGTCTGCGCGAGGCCATTGTTGGCGCCATCGCCCGCAAACCGGAAAAACACGAATTTCGCGAGAAACCCCTGCAAGTGGTCAGATTTATGTCCATGACAGGGGGCTAAAGCCCTGCCCGGCGGGTGTAATATTAGACAAATCTAATATAGTGGCTATAATAACCGGTCGTTTAACCAATAACCCCTGCACGGGAGCCCAGAATGAACCTCGATCGCGTCGAATCCGGCCAAAAAGTCCCAGAAGAAATTAACGTCATTATTGAGATCCCGTCTCACAGTGACCCGGTCAAGTACGAAGTCGATAAGACTACCGGCGCCATGTTCGTTGATCGCTTCATGAACACGGCCATGCATTACCCGTGCAACTATGGCTACGTGCCACACACCCTGTCGGAAGACGGCGATCCGGTCGATGTCCTCGTTATTACACCCGTGCCGTTAATCAGCGGTTCGGTTATCCAGTGTCGCCCGGTGGGTATGCTGGCGATGACCGATGAGTCCGGCCCGGATGCGAAGATCCTCGCCGTGCCGATCAACAAGCTGTGCCTGTCCTACCGTAATGTGAAGAACTGTGAGGATGTGCAGCCCATGCTGCTGGCCCAGATTGCGCATTTCTTCGAGCACTACAAGGATCTGGAAGACAGCAAGTGGGTAAAGGTTGAAGGCTGGACAGGGCCGGACGAGGCCAAGGCCGAAATCAATGCCTCTATCGAGCGTTACAATACCGCACCCGAGAAGCCGTGCTTCTAGAGTGATATTGATGATTGATGAATGATGATTGCCCCTAACCTTCGGGACGAAGGTTAGGGTACTCACAATGAACCCGCAGGGTGATGAACACGGTGTTGAATTAACGATCATCAATCATCAATCCGCATTCATCAATATCTTTTCAGTGCTCCGGTGCCGTAAAGGCATCCGCAGAGATGTCAGACATCGCCGCCCCGGCCAGATAGGCCTTCATTCTCGTTTGTTTCACCATCTCCGGGGCCCCGCACAGGAATACCCGCCAGGCCTTCAAATCCGGATGCTCGGTCAGTGCAAGATCGGCAGCGCGTCCGGCACGCATATCCGTACAGGTTTCCCCGCAACTGTGACAGGCATGGTAATGCAGATTGCCGTGTTGCTGCGCCAGTGCCGTGAGGCTGTCGTGCAAATAGAGTTCCGCCGGTTCACGTACACCGTGATACAGATGGATCGGACCAGTGTGCCCCTGGTGCAGGGCATCACGTAAAATACCAAACAGCGGTGCCAGCCCCGTACCGGTGCCGATCATGAGCAACGGCCGTTCCGGTTCGCCTTCGGTATAGATACAGTGGCCGTTTGGTCCTTCGATCTCGATATGCATGCCGACAGAAAAATTATCAATGAGCCAGTGACTCATCTGGCCCCCGGGCACGCGCCGTACATGTAACTCCAGGGATTCATCTTCTGTCGGCAGGCTCGCCAGCGAATAACTGCGCACCCAGCCGGCCTCGTTCTTCAGGTTCAGAAACTGGCCGGCGTGGTAATAAACGGGTACCGCGGTTTCCAGCCGGAAGCGCCAGACGCTCGGTGATAACTGTGTCTTTTCGACCAGCCGCGCCGACACATAGACATCTTCATCATCGGGCAGGGCCACGACGAGATCCTGTGGCGGCACACACTGGCAGGCAAGAAAGTATTTCAGGCTTTTCAGCGCGGGCTTCAGGTCCTTTTGCGAAGGTGCTGTCAGCTCACCGTGCAGACAATGCAACATGCAGGTATGACAGCTGCCGGCACAACAGGAATACGGTACCTCGATACCATGACGCAGCAGGGTATCGAGAACCGTTTCGTCAGGTGCGCACGGGTAGGTCTTACCCTGGTAAGTAATCTCAGGCAAAACAGGTGACCTTCGGCTTAGCGGTTGAGGACGTCGTCTTTGGTACTGCCGGCAATGGTCATGACTTCGGCAACCAGATCAGCCGGCACATTCAGTTCCTCGAGCGTTGACTGCAGGTGACCGGCCACGGCATTGAAATGATCTTCGTTCAGACCTCTCGCCACCAGCGGCGCATGCGCGTTACGCATATCGGTACCGGTGTAGTTGTTCGGGCCACCAAAGGCCATGGTCAGGAATGACTTCTGTTTGGCATGCTGGGCTTCCATATCAGTATTATCAAAAAATTGATTAATGCTGTCATCGGCCAGGACCTTGCGGTAAAAAATATCCACGGCGGCATCCACCGCGCCTTCGCCACCCAGTTTCTCGAATAATGTACTCATTGTTATAGTTCCTGTTTTTTATATTAAAAAATGCATTTTAATTAAATATGCATCTTGAATACATATTTAATTCGTATAAGCTTAGAGCATCCGGAGAAAACTTCAAGACCTGCCGAGAAAAATTATGCAATTAACCCGCCACACCGACTATGCCCTGCGAGTGCTTATGTACCTGGCCGCCAACCCTGAACGACTCGTGACCGTCGCGGAACTGGCCGGCTTCTATGCCATTTCCCGCAACCACCTGGTCAAGGTGGTACAGGGTCTGGTCGAGCACGGCTTTGTGCATACGACACGTGGCAAACAAGGCGGCATGCGTCTGGCCTCCACCGACGAGCGTATCAGCATCGGCAAGGTGGTCCGCAAAATGGAAAATCACTTCAATATCGTGGAGTGTTTTGATCAGGAACAGGCTGACTGCGCACTCGATGGCGCCTGCCGCCTGAAGGGCTTGCTGGCACGTGCGACCGAGGAGTTTTTGCACAATCTTGATGGCGTCACCCTGGCTGACATGACCAGGCCCAGGCTGCGCCGGCAGATTGTCAGCCTTCAGTAGACGCGGAAATCGCGATTAAAAATTTCTATTTCCGCTTTATTTCAGCCTGTGCCTATACTGGATTACGTTCCGCTTTACCCCGTCATTCCCTACCACCCGGGAGGTGCATCATGGCCATAGCCATTACGCTCAGGCAATTCCTGCAGAACGAGAACATTGATTACGAGATTCTGCATCACGACAAGAGCCGAACCAGCCTCGAGACGGCTGCGAACGCCCATGTTTCCGGCGACTGCGTGGCCAAAAGCGTGCTCCTTGAAGACGATACCGGCTACGTCATGGTTGTCCTGCCCGCCTCACACGAGCTCGACATGGCGCGCATCCATGAGCACATCTCGCGACCACTGACGTTCGCCCATGAGACCGTGCTGGCCCGGCTGTTCAGTGACTGCGAACCGGGCGCAATCCCCCCCATTGGCACCGCCTACGGGATCGAGACCCTGATCGATGACAGCCTCGCCGAACAGCCTGATATCTATTTTGAAGCCGGTGATCACGAGGCACTCGTACACGTCAATGCAGAGAATTTTGATGACCTGACCCGTGATGCCATGCACGGGCACTTTAGTCACCATCTATAGACATATAAACAGAACCACCGGCGAACCAGGCCCAAACCCGTAACTTTGGTGTACAATTTCCGCGCTTACTGCTGCGACACGGGAACCTGTAACACCATGGATACATCTTTGCCCAACGAACAACGTGACAATCGTCAACTGGCCTACTGGCTGCTTACTGTCTGTGCCCTGATATTCGCCATGGTCGTCCTCGGCGGCGTCACACGCCTGACCCATTCCGGCCTGTCGATGGTGGAATGGAAGCCCATCGTTGGCAGCATCCCGCCGCTCAGTGAGCAGGAATGGCAGGAAACCCTGCAGAAATACCGCAGTTCCCCCGAATATCAAAAAAAGAACAAGGGGATGTCGATAGCGGAGTTCAAATCCATCTTCTGGTTTGAATACACCCATCGCCTGCTGGGCCGCCTCATCGGCCTCGCCTTCCTGTTGCCCTTCCTGTATTTCCTCGTGCGCGGCAAGATCCGGCGACGACAGATCCCGACCTTCATCACCATGTTCTTCCTCGGCGGGCTGCAGGGTCTGCTCGGCTGGTATATGGTGAAAAGCGGCCTCGTCGATGTCCCGCAGGTCAGCCAGTACCGGTTGACCGCGCACCTGGTTGCCGCCATTACCATCTATCTCTTCATCCTCTGGGTGGCCCTGAGCCTGTTGCGCAGTGGCACCATTGAGGTTCGGGACCGCAGTCTTGGTGCCCTGAAACGCCACGGCCAGTTCACCACGGCAATCATTATCCTGATGATCATTTCCGGTGGCTTTGTCGCCGGCACCAAGGCCGGCTTTGTCTTTAACACCTTCCCGATGATGGATGGCCAATGGCTGCCACCGGGTGGCATGGCCTTGCAACCGTGGTGGCTGAACCTGTTTGAGAACATGGCCACCATCCAGTTCAACCATCGCCTGCTGGCGGTAGTCGTGAGTGTCGTTATCTTTACCTATGCCCTGCGGGGCTGGCGCAGCAGGGCCATCAGCGACACCACCTGCTTCACCTTCACCCTGCTGTTCATGATGCTGTTGATCCAGCTCGGCCTCGGCATCTCAACACTGGTTTACGTGGTGCCCGTTGCCCTCGGCGCGGCACACCAGGCGGGGGCCTTGTTGCTCCTGACGATTGCGGTAATTTTGAATCATCGCTTGCGGGTGCATTGATTTGGTGTTTTTTTTGTTCTTTAATTTTTAAAGGCTTAAAGGCTTAAAGGCTTTTAAACCTTTAAAGGCAGTTGTTTTTTACACGCTGCGCCCAGCGCGTGTTACTTTCTTTGCTCGTGCAAAGAAAGTAACCAAAGATGCCCTGACGACACTGGAAGTGACGTAGGGTACTCATGATGAACGCTGATAAGCGTTCTATGAGATAGCGCGCAATACTCACAGAATCCCTTCGGGCTTCATTGTGAGTACCCTAACCTTCCTCCAGAAGGTTCAGGGAAACTCACCCGTTTGCTTAACGGCTTCATGCAACCTTCACTACGTTGCGGTTGCGCCTACAAACGGGGTCGACTGCACGTGAACTTCCGGTCATTTCCTGCGCGGCTCGGCGGCATCAAAGGGGAGGAAAATCGTTTTATTGCCTATGTTTGGTAAGGATGGGTTTGATTTTGGGTCCCGTTATTCGCCGCCGAGCATCGCAGGCGAAGCGGGATTATAGCGAGCACTGTTTGAGCGCGGAAAGTGCGGAGCACAGCGCGAGTTGCGCAGCGCCCGCTTCGACGAGAAGCACAGGGAACCCGAAGGGCGGGGAATCCGGGCGCCCTTTCTTTTGGTGCCTTTTCTTTAGGCGAGCAAAGAAAAAACACACGCGCTGAGCACAGCGCGGAAAGAACAGTTGTTCTTGGTAAGGGGTCGGAGTCGCGCGGGCGTGGTGATTCGCTGGAACAACAGGCCGCGACGTTGGCGGGTAGATCAAAGGTATCTATAGTCAGCGACTCCGACCCCACTGGATATCTGTGCCCGGCTTGCTATGGGTTTGTTTACAGGATAAGGGGTCGGAGTCGCGCGGGCGTGGTGATTCGCTGGAACAACGGGCCACGACGTTGGCGGGTAGATCAAAGGTATCTATTGACAGTGACTCCGACCCCGCTGGATAGCTGTGCCCGGCTTGCTATGGGCTTGTTTACAGGATAAGGGGTTCATTAGGTATTTCCTAAGCGCTATAGCAAATAAACCTGATCCAGAGTAACAACAAAAACACACTCAACACCCGCCAGGGAGAAATCAACCCATCAACATTTTTACCCCGATAACCAGTAACAACAGCGCAAATACCCGCTTCAGGCTGACCACCGGCAGTCGATGCGCAAGCACTGCACCGAGAGGGGCAAACAGAATACTCGTGCTGACAATCCCGGCAAACGCCGGCCAGTAGACATAGCCACTACTCCACTCGGGCAGGCCGGTTTCATGCCAGCCGGTCATCATATAGCCAGTTGCACCGGCAACCGCGATAGGCAAACCACAGGCTGCCGAAGTGGCCACCGCCTGGCGCATGGCAACATTACACCAGACCAGGAATGGCACGGTCATGGTGCCGCCACCAATCCCGACAATACTGGAAATAACACCGATGCCTGCCCCCGCGGTCAGCATACCGGCCGTCCCCGGCACACGACGCTGTGCGTCAGGGCGTGCGCCACTCAGCATCTGCACAGCGACGAGCAACTCAAAGATACCGAACACCTGGCGCAAGCTTGTTGCCGACAGGTAATCCGCGATGACGGCACCCAGCAGGGCACCGAGGATAATCCCAGGCGCGAGACGCACCAATACCGGCCACTGTACCGCGCCATGCCGGTGATGCGCCCAGGTTGACGCAATCGACGTGATGACAATTGTTGCCAACGAAGTGCCGATGGCCATATGCACCGTGTGCACGGACTCGATACCTTGCAGGCTGAACAGAAACACCAGCGCTGGCACGATAATCAGGCCGCCACCGACCCCGAGCAGGCCGGCCATCAGGCCCGCGAGACTGCCGAGCAACAAGTAATAAAACAGTATCTCGGGCAGCATATTAAACCACTAACCAGTGATACAACTGGAACAACAGCAGCGCGAGGGTAAAGACGATCCCGCCGATGGGGATGATGATCGGATAGACGCGCACACCTGCCACCACGGGCTCACGCCGTTTTATCACCACCAGCGCAAGGTTGATGATGGTAAAAATAAACAGGGTGATGAAACTCGTCACCTGCGCCAGCGTCAGTAGCGGTAACCATATGGCCATCACCCAGATGACGCCTGTCACGACTGCCGTCGCCAGCAACGGCGTGCGTGTGCGTGCATTCACCCTGCCCAGCGGGGCCGGTAGCCAGCCCTGTCGTGCCGAGCCGTAGAGCATGCGCGAGGCCATGATGATCTGCACAAGCACCCCGTTAACCACTGCCACCACGCCCACCAGGCCAATAAAAAAGGCTTCTTTACCGGTCACGCGTGTATAAACGGCTGCCAGCGGTGCCTTGCTGGCTGCCAACTCCGCCACCGGCACGGTCAGCGAGGCGGCGATCGCCACGGCCAGATAAATGAGTGTCGTAACGACAATACTGATAAAGATCGCGCGCGGCAGATTCTTCCGCGGCTGCCTGACCTCTTCGGCGATATTGACCATGTCCTCGAAACCGACAAACGCATAAAAGGCCACAAAAGACCCCAGCAGGACCGCCTGCCAGGCCGAAAGACTGAAAGCGGGTAACAGGCTGTCCAGGCGCGCGGGGAGTTCAACAAAATGTTCGCGTGCCACCCACAGGATGATCACCAGACCGGCTATCTCCAGCAGGGTCAGCACGGATGCCGCACCCACCGATTCACGAATACCCCAGGCCGCAATCCCGCCGAGCACAAGGACGATGCTACTGATCACCAGCCACACCGGGACGTCGATGAATAATTGCAGGTAGCCGACCACACCGCGCGCCAACGTCGCACTTGAGACCACGCCGATGCAAATGATCAGGAAGGCCATCAGCAGCGAGACATGCCTGTGCGCAAAGGCGGCATGGACATACAATGCCGCCCCCGCACTCCGCGGGTATCGCGCCGATAACTCGGCATAGGCAAAGGCGGTAAAGGTCACGAGCAGGGCGGCCACCAGGAATGCCAGCGGCATGTAATTACCCGCGACCCCCGCCACCTCGCCAACCAGCACGTAGATACCGGCCCCGATAATGGTGCCGAGGCCATAGAGGGTGAGCAGGGGCAGGGAAAGGCTACGGCGGAGTTCCACTTGATCTGACATGCATTGATTATGCCGTACTCTGGCATTAGATGCCCATGCCCGTGCGCCACCGTCATGCCGGACAGCGTGGTAAATTGACCCGGTGTTTTTTCTTCGTCGTGGGCTTTATGTATCTATACTCACTGCTGATTTCATGTCAGCATAGAACCGTGATTTACGAGTACTACCCTTGATGATTATACGTACCTGCCTCGGCTTTCTGCTCTGTCTTTGCCTGCTGCCTCTACCGGCATATGCCGGTCTTGACCAGCAACGTACGGATTTTCTCGAGGCGCGCAAGGCCGTGCGGCAGGGCGACACTGCCCGTTATAAAAAACTTCTCACCGGCCTGCAGGATTACCCGCTCAAGCCCTACCTCGAATATGAAGCCCTGCAGCGCGGTCTCGACCAGCAGCCCAGCGGGCGTATCCACGCATTCCTTGAGGCTAACCAGGATTCCCCTCTGCAGAAACGCCTGCGCCGGCAGTGGTTGACCAGCCTGGCCCGCCAGGGGCGCTGGCAAGAATTTGTCGCCGACTACCGTGATCTGAATAACACCCGGCTTGCCTGCCAGTATGCGCATGGCCTGCAAAAACTCGGCAGACACAAGCAGGCAAAAATTGCCGCCGAGGCCCTCTGGCTAACCGGTAAATCACAACCGCGGGCCTGTGACCCGGTGTTCAAAAGCTGGCGTGCCAGCGGTAACGCCAGCCCGGAACTGATCTGGGAACGCGTCCGGCTGGCTATGCACAAACGCCGCCCGAGCCTGGCCCGTTACCTGGCAAAGTTTCTAGGTCCCGAGGATCGAACCTGGGTCGAGCGCTGGTATCGCATGTATCGCCAGCCGGCCAAAATGCTCGATCACCCGGCTTTTAAAAAAGACAACTCCCTGGTCAGGGAGATCCTGCTGCACGGCCTGGAACGCCTGGCCCGCCTCGATGCAGCCGAAGCAACAAAACGCTGGCATGAGATCCGTGACCACTACAGCTTCAGCCGCGAGGATATCGGCAAACTCGAACGCCGCATTGGCCTGTCAGCGGCAACGCAGGGGCTCAGCGATGCACATGCGCTGCTGGATCGCGTTGATATCAGCTGGACGGATAACACCGTGCACGAATGGCGAGTACGCAGCGCACTCCGCGCCGGCAACTGGCAGGCTGCCCTGCAAGGCATTGAAGCCATGCCCGCCGAACTGGCGCAGCAGCAGAGCTGGCGATACTGGCGGGCACGGGCACTGGAAAAAACCGGTTTCAGGAAACAGGCCAATGAGCTCTACGCCAGCCTTGCCGCGCGGCATGATTATCACAGTCTGCTGGCCGCCGACCGCCTTGGCATGGCCTACTCACTCGAGGGCACCTCGCTCACGTCCAGCGAGGCCGAGCTTGAGAAGATTCGCAACATCCCGGGCATTCGCCGCGCCGGGGAGCTTTACCATGTTGGCCTGGAAATCGATGCCCGCCGCGAGTGGCATCACACCATCGCAAGTTTCGACAAACGCCAGCTCCAGGTCGCGGCCATCCTCGCCAACCGCTGGAACTGGCATGACCGGGTCGTCTTCACCCTCGGCCGCACGGATACCCTGGATGACCTGAAACTCCGCTTTCCCATCGTCTATGAAAAGCAGGTTCGCCGGCATGCACAGCGCAACCAGATCGACACCGCCTGGGTCTTCGGTATCCTGCGCCAGGAAAGCGCTTACATGAGCGATGCCCGCTCGCACGCCGGCGCACTCGGACTCATGCAGCTTATGCCACGTACCGCCCGTTACGAGGCGCGTAAACTCAAGCTTCCATTGGCTAACCAGTACGATATCCTGGATGTCGACAAGAATATCCGCCTCGGCACCGCGCACCTGAAACGTGTACTGGATATCAACAATGGCAACCAGGTACTGGCCACCGCTTCGTATAACGCCGGTGCCCAGCGCGTGAAGAGCTGGCTGCCGGAGTCCGGACAAATGGATGCCGATGTCTGGATCGAGACCATGCCTTTTCATGAAACGCGCAAATATGTAAAGAGAGTCATGTCCACCATGGCGATTTTTGAAAAACACCTCGGCGAGCCGGTCAGCCCACTCGAACAACGCCTGACTGATATCCGGCGCACGCCTTAAGGCACACCCGTTGCCGGGTTTTCTTCTGCCCGGCAACGCTCTATGCTTGGCCGATGAAACGCATCTGCATACTCGGTGGCAGCGGTTTTGTCGGTAAATCACTCTGCCGGCTGCTGGCCGGCAATGACTGGCTGGTGCGGGTGCCTTCGCGCCGGCCGGCCAGCAGCAACCCAATGCTGCAAACATTGCCCGGCGTGGAGACGGTCCAGTGCGATATCCATGACCCCTCCCAACTGGCAACGCTGCTTACCAACTGCGATGACGTCGTCAACCTGGTCGGGATCCTCAATGAGCCAGGCAATGATGGTAGCGGCTTCCAGCACGCCCATGTCGAACTGGCCCGCAAGGTGATAGAGGCCTGTCAGAACGAGGGCATAACGAGACTCCTGCACATGAGCGCCCTGCATGCGAATGCGGAACGCGGGCCGAGCCATTACCTGCGCAGCAAGGGCCAGGCCGAACAGCTGGTCATCGAGGCCGGTGAACAGGACCTGCAGGCGACACGTTTCCGCCCGTCGATCATCTTTGGCCCCAATGACAGTTTCTTCAACCGCTTTGCCTACCTCTTGCGCTTCGCCCCGGTCTTTCCACTGGCCTGCCCGGATGCACGCTTTGCACCTGTCTACGTCGAGGATGTGGCGCGTGCCTTTATGCGCTCACTCCATGATGACAGCACCATCGGCCAGGGCTATGACCTGTGCGGGCCGAAAACCTATACCTTGAAAGAACTGGTCAGTTATACCGCCATGTGTTGCGGTTACCGTCGTGTGATTATTGGCCTGAATGACAGCCTCTCCAGGCTGCAGGCAAAAATGCTCGGTCTGTTACCCGGCAAGCCGATGAGCTATGACAACTACCTGTCACTGACCGTCGACAGTGTCTGTGACGAACCCTTCCCGTCCAGGTTTGGCACACCCACCGCCATTGAAGAAGTCGTGCCCGAGTATTTGTACCGGGGATGAGCCGCGCTCAGCTTATCCAGTAACCGACGGCGCTGACCGGCCTCCATGTCAGCGAGTTTCGCTACCACCCGGTAAAACGCTGGCAGGTTGCCCTGCTGTTGGGCGAGCAGGGCCTGGAAGGCGGGGACATCCTGATGGTACGTGCCAACAGGTGCCAGTACGGCATTGTTTAAGCCTTTTTTGAACCAGTGATCATAGCCGGCATAACCGTGCCAACCCTCTTTCAGGGCTCGGTAGGCGCGGCGAAGCCGGTTCAGTATCCGGCGCTTGGCGGCACGCATGTACCGGGGCGGTTTCTGACTTGCATACAACTCGAGCAGTCTGCTGCGATACTCCAGGAGTAAGCCGATAAAGACCTCGTCACGCTGCCGGTTCAGGGCATAGTCGGCGAAATCCCCGCCCTGTTGTTGATGCGCCAACCAGCGCTGTACCCCTTCGAGTTGCACCGTCATGGCAAACGACTCATTGGCCTGGGAATCATTTTCCAGATAGACCTTTTCATGGGCGAGTTCATGAAACAGAATGGCGGCACTATCCAGCGCCGGGTAACGCAATACCGAATTATAAACAGGGTCCGCGAACCAGCCGCGGGTTGAATAGGCCGGTGACGGTGCCACATGCACATCCCAACCCTGGGCCCGCAAGTCATCGGCGAGTTCATGTGCACACTGCTCGTTAAAAAACGGCCGGGAACCGTGGCAGCCCACAAAGGGATAACACCACTGTTTTTGCCGCAGGGAAAACTCCGGTGTCGCAAATACATTCCATAACACGTAGGGCCGACCGACATCACTGTAGCTTCGATAGCTTGCGGTATCCGGCAGGTGTAATTCATGTATCGCGAAGGCATGGGCCTTCTCTATATATTGCAGGTGTTCGCGCAGCACTGCCGGCGTCTGTGGATCGGCGATCACCTCCGGAATGGGCCGGCGATTATTCATGACCTCAAGCTGCCCTGCGGCGGCGTGACCATAGTAGGCCAGCTCGGCACAACCGCTGACTACAAGAGTCGCCGCCACCAATATGATATGGGCTGAACGCAGGGCAATCTTCATTGATGATTTATGATTGCTGATTGATGAATGTTCCTGAATCATCGATCATCAATCCGCGATCATCAATGATTTTGCACAAAAAAGCCGCCCGAAGGCGGCTTTTTTGTGCAAAATTCCAGCCTTGTTAAAGGCTGGAGTAGTAGTCGATCAGGATCTTGGCGACTTCAGGACGCGAGAATTCCTTCGGTGGCGCTTCACCATTACCGAGCATTTCACGTACCTTGGTACCTGACAGCAGCACAAAATCTTCCTTTTCATGGTCCGGGGCTTCGCACATCATGACAACCTTGTTGAGCTTCTTCGACCAGGCAGTATGGTCGGCCTTGAAGATCTCGATATCCATGGCACCGGCGGGGACTTCTTCCTCGAAGATGGTCTGGGCATCAAAGGCACCGTAGTAATCACCGACACCGGCATGGTCACGGCCGATAATAAAGTGTGTCGCCCCCATGTTCTGGCGGAAGTAGGCGTGCAGCACGGCTTCGCGTGGGCCGGCATAGAGCATGTCGAAACCGTAACCGGTGACCATAGCGCTGTTCGGCGGGAAGTACAGCTCGACCATCTTGCGGATGGCGGCATCACGAACCGGCGCGGGGATATCACCCGGCTTCAGCTTGCCAAGCAGCATGTGGATAACGAGACCGTCACAGCCGAGGCGCTCCATGGCCATGTGACAAAGCTCTTCGTGCGCCAGGTGCATCGGATTGCGTGTCTGGAAGGCGACAATCTTCTTCCAGCCGTGTTCGGCGATCTCGTTACGGATCTCCACGGCGGTGCGGAAGGTATCCGGGAAATCATCGAGGAAATAACTGAAGTGCAGGACCTGGATAGGACCGGCGATGGCAAAGCGTCCGACGCTGTTGAAGGCGGCCACGCCCGGGTGTTCCATGTCATCAGTGCGGTAGACCTTATCGGTCATGACCTTCATCTGTGCGTCGCTGACTTCCTCGATGCTCTCGACGTCCTGAACGGCGATGACGGGATTGCCTTCCATGTTCGGGTCGCGCAGGGCGATACGCTTGGCACCCTTGATGGCGGTGACATCCTCAACCAGGTTCAATACCGGCACCGGGAAGAACTTGCCATCGGTGGTCTTCATGTTTTCGGCACAGCCCATGGCATCCGCCACGTTCATGAAGCCTGTCAGCGGGGTAAAGTAACCACCGCCCATCATGACCGCGTTGCCGGCGGCAGCGGAACTGATCATGATAGATGGCAGTGTTTCCGCCTCCTTCTCAAGCGCATGGTGTTCGTTAGAGTCATAAACGAACAGCGGCATGAGTTCGTCGGCACCAACAGGTTTGATCATGGGTTTCTCCTGATATTTTATATAAGATTCGGTATATGCGGGGCGCGCAAGCACCTACTCCACACAGGGAGGCTTGTTGTACAACAGGATGGCCCCGTGTTTCAAACAAAATTACGCTGATGCGAGGGTTCACGGGATTTATAATGGGGTAATCTTGCGGGCCGGGCAGGGTCGGCGGCCGGTCCGTGGTATTCTCAAAAGTATGAAAATCTATCTGGTTGGCGGCGCGGTCCGTGACAAATTACTCGGCCTTGAGCCCCGGGAACGGGACTGGGTGGTCGTTGGCGGCATCCCCGATGAACTGCTTGCCCGTGGCTACCGGCCCGTGGGCAAGGACTTCCCGGTGTTCCTGCACCCGGAGACCCACGAGGAATATGCACTGGCGCGCACCGAGCGCAAGACCGGGCCGGGTTATACCGGCTTTGCCTGCCATGCCGCGCCCGATGTGACGCTGGAGGAAGACCTCGCCCGCCGTGACCTGACCATCAATGCCATCGCCGAGGATGAAAACGGCGAGCTCATCGACCCCTTCCACGGGCGTGAGGATCTGAAAAAGGGGCTCCTGCGCCACGTCTCACCGGCCTTTGTCGAAGACCCGGTGCGGATCCTGCGCATTGCCCGGTTTGCGGCACGCTTTGCCCACTATGGCTTCAAGGTCGCCCACGGCACGAATGCGTTAATGCGCGAAATGGTCGAGAACGGGGAAGTCGATGCGCTGGTGCCGGAACGCGTCTGGAAGGAGCTCGAAAGAAGCCTTGGCGAAGATCGGCCGACGGCCTTTTTCAAGGTCCTGCGCGGCTGCGGGGCCCTGACCAGGCTGTTCCCCGAGATCGATGCACTCTACGGCGTACCGCAACCGGAACAGCACCATCCCGAGATCGACACCGGCGTGCACGTCATGATGGTGGTTGAACAGGCCTGCCGCCTGAGCGACGACCCGCGGGTGCGCTTTGCCGCCCTCACCCATGACCTCGGCAAGGGCACGACCCCCGAGGAGGAGTGGCCGAGCCACAAGGGCCACGAGCAACGCAGCGTGAAACTCGTGCAGCAGTTATGTGACCGCTACAAAATCCCCAATGACTACCGCAAGCTCGCCGTGATCACGGCCGAGTATCACACCCATGTGCACCGCGCCTTTGAGATTCGGCCGGCAACCCTCTACAAGGTGCTTGAGGCGACCGATGCCTTCCGGCGGCCGGAACGCTTTGAACAATTCCTGCTCGCCTGCACCGCCGACTCACGCGGGCGCACCGGCTACGAAGACAACGCCTTTCCGCAGGCGGACTTTTACCGCGCCGCCCGCGATGCCGCCGGCAAGATTGACGCGCAAACTCTGGTCGCCAGCGGTCTGCAAGGTGCCGAGATCGGCACGGCGTTGCGCGAGCAGCGCATTGCGGCGATTGCCGCATGCAAAGAAAGTTACGACCAGGGTGAACAGGCATAGGCCGACATAAGCAACCCTGATAGTGCCGCGCAATCTGTTGCCGCTGTTCAGGAGTCAAGACAAGCCGGGCGCAGAAACACTGCCGCACATCTTCCTTGTTGCATGAAAACTGTTGCCTGCAACGCGGGCAGACCGCAACCGATGACATAGCCGACTCCCTCTTAATGGCGCAGGATAAGGCGTTCGCCGGCGAGCAGGATTTTCTCCAGCCCGCCACGTATCAACAAGCCGGCCACCAGCACGCCGGCGCTATTGGCCAGCATGTCCGCCCATTCGAAACTGCGAGTGTTCACCAGCAATTGAGCAAACTCCAGCGCCACCGCCAGCAGGGCAAAGATCACCAGCTGGCGCTGCCGGGCGGCGACACTTTGATATAACTGGGCAAACCAGGCGGTCACCACGAAGTAACCCGAAAAGTGCAAGACCTTGTCAGAGTAGCGCCCGGGCATATCCATCGGGTGCGGGGTCAGGGTGGCATATAGGATATATGCCCACATCGCCATGCCGATAAGCCACCACAGGCTAAACAGGCGCAAGGGTTGTCTGTGGTCAGGCATTAATAGAATACGACCAGCAGGGCAATGCCGAGCACGAGTCGATAGACCATGAATGGCCACATGCCCATCCGGCTGATGAATTTCAGAAACAGGTGGATACACAGGTACGCCGCCAGCGCTGACAACAAGGCACCCATGAGCAGGGCCTGCCAGTCGGGGGGGATATCCGTCTGCACCAGCTTCATGGTTTCCAGCCCGCCCGATAGGACGATAACCGGGATGGACAATAAAAAGGAAAAACGCGCCGCTGCCTCGCGGGTCAGGCCGAGCATCAGGCCGGCGGTCATGGTGATGCCGGAACGGGACGTGCCTGGGATCAGGGCCAGGGCCTGGGCCACGCCGATAAATAAAACATTACCGGCATTCAGCGTGTGCTCGTCACGCACCCGCCGGCCTCGCCAGTCCGCCCAGCCCAGCAACAGGCCAAAGCCTATCGTGGTCGTGGCAATCACCAGGGGTGAGCGCAGCTGCGTGGCGATAAAGTCATGAAACAACAAGCCGCACAGGCCGACCGGGATCGTGGCCATCAAGACCGCCCAGGCAAGGCGGCTCTCGCCAACCTGTCTGCGCGCATACACCGAGGCAAACCAGTCACGGCTCATGGCGTTGAGTTCCTTGCGGAAGTAGAAGACCACGGCAGAGAGCGTGCCGACATGCACGGCGACATCGAAGGCCAGGCCCTGGTCGGCCCAGCCATTCACCATTGGCGCGAGGATCAGGTGCGCCGAACTCGAAATCGGCAGGAACTCGGTCAGTCCCTGGAGGAGGGCGAGGATAATAATGTGTTCTGGTGACATGATTTTTTTATTCTACAGGCGCGCGCGCTGATCCTGAAAAGAAAACCCGCTCAACGCCAGGTCCAGGTTCCTGCCAAAGGCAATCGCCTTGAAAAGCTCGCCCATCTCCGAGGGCAACACGAGTTGCTTGATCTGTTGTGCCAGCGGCATGGGGTCTTCGGCATCGGCAATACGCTGTTCAATGCCCAATGATAACAGCAGGTGTGCCTGGGTCGTAAACCCGAGCACATCCAGGCCACAGGCCTGCGCGGTCTCGGCCATGGCGGTGAAATCCACATGCGCCGTGATGTCCTGCAGCCCCACCAACACCAGCGGGTCCGGGTGGGCACGGTGACGGTAATGACACATCAGGGTACCGCCACTGCGTTGCGGGTGATAAAACTCGTGACGCGGGAAACCGTAATCGACAAACAGGATCAGCCCTTCGTCCAGAACCTCGCTGATACTCTGCAACCAGCCCTGCGCGGCGAGATTAATCTCTGATTCGTAACCTTCAATAAAAGGTTCACCAAGCTGTGACTCCAGTTGCCTGACCGCCCTGGTTAACTCATCCGGTGCCGGTCTGGGCTGGTAGGTAAAGCCCTCGTCTGCAAGCACCACGTGCAGCTCGCAAACCTCGCCAGCTTGAATAAGGAAACGCTGCACCGGCATCGCGTCGAGTAATTCATTGCCGAGGACCACGCCACGAAAGCCGGACAACGGCAGAGCATCCAGCCACTGCACTCTTTCGAGCAAATGCGGCACCTTTTGCTCTATAGTTTGCTGTTGGCGCTGACGCAACTCGCCGCTGAGTTCGAGAATGAAGTAACGGCCCGGCAACTGCCCGAACCGTTCCAGTTCAGCGAGGATGTCCGCCGCCATGACCCCGGAACCCGCGCCCGCCTCGAGGATGTCGGCATGGTCGAGGCTTTCCAGCACCTGCGTGCACTGCACGGCCAGGGATCGGGAAAACAAGGCTGAAGTCTCCGGTGCCGTGGTGAAATCCCCTTCCCGACCGAACTTGTGCAGGCCACCGCTGTAGTAACCCAGCCCGGGGGCATACAGGGCCAGCTCCATAAAACGGCTAAACGGGATACTGCCGCCCTGTCCCTGTATCTCGTCTTTTATAAGGACCTGTAAACGCTCACTATGCGCAAGCGCCTCCGGGCCGGGCCCGGGCAGGGCGGATTTGTTTTTGTCAGGTGTATGCATCATCGGCGGGTTTTGCGCTACAGTTAGGTCTTGTTGGCTTACTTACATATACAGGAATCATTGTGGAGCATAATACACCGTCGGCAAACGATACAATGTCGAGCTTGCAGGGCAAGGTCGCCCTCATTACCGGCGGCGCCCACCGCATCGGCGCCACCACCACACGCATGCTGCATGCCGAAGGCATGAATATCATCGTCCATTACCGCTCTTCCCGCGACGCGGCCCAGGCCCTGCAGGAAGAACTCAATGCCAGGCGTGAGAACTCCATTGTCCTCATCCAGGCCGACCTGCATGAAACCGCCAAGATCACCGAAATGGTCCGCGAGGCCAGTAAGGCCTGGGGCCGACTCGACGTCGTGGTCAACAATGCCTCGAGTTTTTACCCGACCCCCATCGGCCAGATCGATGAAAAGGTCTGGGATGACCTCATCGGCAGCAACCTCAAGGCCCCGCTGTTCCTTTCACAGGCCGCCGCGCCACACCTGAAAACCAGCCACGGCTGCATCGTCAATATCGTCGACATCCACGCCGACCGCCCGCTGAAGAACCATACCGTCTACAGCGTCGCCAAGGCCGGCCTGGTCATGCTCACCAAGTCACTGGCCCGCGAACTCGGCCCCGAAGTGCGCGTCAACGCCGTCGCCCCCGGCGCCATCCTCTGGCCGGAACGCGAGATCGACGACGTCACCAAGAAACGCATCATCTCCGGCACGGCATTGAAGCGACAGGGTCAGCCGGAAGACATCGCCCGTGCGGTGCGGTTTTTGATCAAGCATGCGGATTATATGAGTGGGCAGGTGTTGACCGTGGATGGTGGGCGCACGTTAACAAATTGATTGCCCTGAACCTTCTGGAAGAAGGTTAGGGTTGCCCCGACCCGGAACGGGTGTGGTACTCACAATGAACCTCGAAGAGGTTCTGTGAGACAGCATAATGAACCCCGAAGGGGTTCTTTGCGCATTACGGATTGATGATTGATGATTTTTTAAAAGCCCAACGCAGAGACGCGAAGACGCAGAGAACGCAAAGTAGCTGTAGGTCGGATTAGCGCTAGCGTAATCCGACATTATGGATAAAAGGCTTTTAAGTTTTTAAAGAACATTTGTTTTTTACGCCCTCACCGCGGGCGTGTTACTTTTCTTTACTTGTCTAAAGAAAAGTAACCAAAAGAAAGGACATGTGGGGTGATGATAGAAATGAGATAAGAAGAAAAGAACAAAAAAACGAAAAACTCCTTAAAAACGGCGAACATACGCCGATTCGTCCCATATCGTGATTTACATCAGAATTGCGACAAATTTGTTACTAAGTGATCTTTTTTCCGGTAATTAACATGCACAATACCGGAGAAAAACGGTCACTAAATTATCACCAATCAGGTCATAATCGGGTCACAAAACGCTTCTGAGGCGTTTTAGATTGGCATTGGTGCTTTGTTGGCCTATCATTAAGGGGCAAGTTGTGGCCGCCGTGACAACCGGGAAATCGCCG
>NZ_JAVVES010000025.1:0-34645 GCF_032250955.1 Sulfuriflexus sp.
AGACTGGTACCGACACCCCGCCGGGTGTGGAAGACACCGCCTTTGTGAGCTTAATTGGTCCGGCTAATGTCAACGAAGGTGACAGCACCACCGACTACACCGTCTCACTGGACAACACCGTCCCGGCCGGCGGCAGTGTTACCGTGAACTTCACCTACACGGGTACGGCCACTGACGGCAGTGATTACACGAGCCAGGGCAGTGTCACCATTGCCGCCGGGGCGAGCAGTACCACCTTTAACCTGGCCACCATTGATGATCTGCTCGCCGATAACGGCGAGACCATTGTGGTCACGATTGATTCTGTCGTTGATAACGCGGGTTCGTTTGAGGCTGTCGCTATTGATGGCGCAGCCGACTCGGTCACCACGACGATCGCTGATAACACCGTACCGGGTACCGAGACTGACGCCGAGACGGCATTGGTGTCTATCTCTGGACCGGCAAACGTTGTCGAAGGCGAGACCACAACCGACTACACGGTCAGTGTGGATCAACTCGCTGCCAATGTTGTCACGCCAATTACTGTCAACCTAACCTACAGCGGTGTGGCACTCGATGGCACCGACTTCACTGGCCTGGCCAGTGTTGTTATTGCTGCTGGTACGAACTCGAGCACGTTCAGTCTTGCGACGATCGATGATGCCTTGGCCGAAGGCACTGAATCGTTCACGGTGACGATTGGTACCATTACCGACACGAATTTCGAGGCGATCGAAGCGCATGCGACGAACAACGCCGTGACCACGACGATTACCGATCAGACAGGTACGGACACACCGCCGGGTGTGGAAGACACCGCACTTATCTCGATTGCTGGTCCTTCGGATGTCGTCGAAGGCGAGACCACAACTGATTACACGGTCAGTGTCGACCAGCTGGCGGCTAATGTCACAACCCCCATCACGGTGAATTTCACTTACAGCGGTGTGGCCATTAATGGCACCGACTTTACAGGTGTTGGTTCGGCTGTGATTGCCGCCGGCACCAACAGCCAGACCTTTAGCATCGCCAGTATTGATGATGCGCTAGCCGAAGACGCGGAATCATTCACGGTGACGATAGGTGCGATTACCGACACGAACTTCGAAGCTATCGCGGCCAACCCGGCTGCCAATGCCGTCACCACGACAATAACCGACCAGGTGGGTAGTGATAATCCGCCAGGGCCTGAAGATACCGTAACGGTTAGTCTGTCTGGACCGAGCACGGTTAATGAAGGTGATATAACCAGTGATTACACCATTTCTCTGGATAATACGGTACCTGTTGGCAACTCGGTAACCATCAACTTTACTTACACAGGTACGGCGACCGATGGTACCGACTACACGGGTCAGGGCAGTGTTGTGATTACTGGTGGTAATTCATCAGCAACCTTCAGCCTGCCAACCATTGATGATGGCCTGGCTGAAGGCGATGAGACCGTCATCGTAACTATTTCCTCGGTAGTAGATACAGATGGTTCGTTTGAGTCGCTGGTCATAGATGGTGCTGCGAATAGCGTCACGACAACCATCCTCGACAATGATGCTGCACCTGTGGCCATTGATGATATGTACATTACGGACGAGGATACAGCCATCTCTGGCAATGTCATTACTGACATGACAGGTGGTGTACCAGACAGTGATGCCGATGGCGATATACTGACAGTGACCTCGGTCAATGGTGCTGCTGCTAATGTGGGTGCGGCTATTGTTTTGACCAGTGGTGCAAGCCTCACGGTCAATGCGGATGGTAGTTACAATTACGACCCAACGACATCATCTACTTATAATGGTATGCAGGTAGGTGAGTCGGCGAACGAAACCATCACGTATACGATTTCTGATGGTAATGGAAACTTTGATACGGCCACGGTCTCGTTCACTGTTAATGGTCTTAATGATCCGCCAGTTGCCGTTGATGACCATTACAGCAATCCTGTGCTTTCGGCAGCGTTGTCAGCGCTCGAAGATACAACGTTGACGATCGATCCTGCGACATTGCTGGCAAATGACTTTGATATTGATGGTGATGCGATCAATATCACATCGATCAGTTTGACTGACATGACACAGGGCACGCTCAATACAACCACTGACATCAATGGTTTTGTCACGGGTATCGAGTTTATCCCAACGCCAGATAGCAGTGGTGAAGTGGGCTTTAGCTATACGATCACCGATGGTACTGCCTCAACCTCAGCAAATGGCACGATCTCTGTCGATGCTGTAGCCGACCCGGCCACGGTAACGGGTGCGACGATTGTGACGAATGGCTTCGCCTACTCTGTTGCCGGTGACAAGGTCACCACGGAAACTGTTCTCTATCAGATTGATCTGAACACAGGTGCTATCGTGAAGATTGGTCTGCTCGACCCGGTCGGCGGTCAGAATTACGATATCGAGTCGCTTGCCTATAACGACCAGGACGGTTTCCTGTACGGCTTTGCCAATACCGGTGGTGCGCGCGTGATTGTCCAGATCGACCCAATGACGGGGCTCGGTACAGAGATCCAGTCCTTCGATACAACGGCAAATATGGGTTCTACTTTCGCGAATGGTTATATCTATACGTTCACGAAGGATGGTGGTAATAGCGAACTGTTCCTTGTCGATATCAACGACCTGAACGGTGATGGTAATACCGAGGCAGTATCCCTGGGTACAACCAGCGGCGGTGCCGTGTTAAATAGCCTTGCCTACAACACAGAAAACGATACATTCTACGCCATTGCAAATGTCGGATCAGTTAATCAGGTTTATATCGTGAGCAATATCAGCGAAGATACATCGATATCACCAGTGCTGACTGAGTTCCTAGACTCTACGGGTGACCCGGTTACACTGTCGTCTGCCACGGCCTCGCTGGCCTATGGTCAGAATGGCCTGCTCTGGACAACAGACCGGGTGACGGGTGAAGTCTTCTCGATTGACCCGGTTACTGGTGAGGTTCGTATCGAAACATCACTCAATGTCAGTGATGTGACCGCTGATGGTTTCGAAAATCTCGTGATCTTGCCGGATGGTGGTAGCAGAGTAGCAGCAGGTGACCAGTTCTCGGTCAGTCTCAACGCGACGTTTGGTGATTACACCGATGGTTCTGAATCACACTTTATACTGCTTGAGGTGCAGCCTGGCTTCACGCTGGTAAATAGTTCAGTAACAACACTCGCAGCAGGCAACCAGTTCGGTGTGCCAGCAGGTGATTACTTCGTGTTTGATGCGGATACGGTGATTGACACAGCCACGGGTGAGGCAATGGTTAATGTCTTCCTCCAGGCTCCGGCTGATGACGATCCACTCGCACCAAGCCTGGATAATTATGACCTGCCATTTTACGGTGTATCGATAGAAGATCCTGTTGACCTGACAACGGGGGGCAGTGCAGGAAACAACCTCGCAGTTGTCGCGGATACAGTTGCTGTACAGGTATTCAGTGGTTCACCGATTAATGTTGGCACTGCAAGTTCGAATGTGTCTGAAGAAGGGCTTGTTGACGGTGTCATTGATACGGCAGGGGTGCTCGGTGACCCTGATCCCACCACGGATACCACAGATGCAACAGTGGCCACAGGCACTGTATCTATTGTTGATCCAGACGGTGACACGATTACTTCAGTTGTACTTACCGCACCAGCTGATGGAGCCTTCACGTCGGGTGGATTTGCCGTGAACTGGACAGGTTCTGGTACCTCGATGTTGACGGCAACGGCCAACGGAACAACCGTTGCGACATTGTCGATTGACCTTGCCGGCGACTATACCTTTAACCTGTTAGCACCGTTTGATCACGTAGACGATGCTAATCAGGAAGGGCTGCTTGGTTTGAACTTTGGTATCAGTGCAACATCGGCAGGAATAACAACCACAGCATCTTCAGCGATTGTAATTAACATTGAAGATGACTCGCCGGTAACGGGTCCAGTAATGGATACCTTTAATACACTAGACTCCAACGTATCTATCATACTCGACGTATCCGGAAGCATGAGTAATTCATCCGGGATCGACGTCGACGGCGACGGCTCTAACGATTCCCGGCTTGAGGCTGCGATTGACTCGATCAGACAACTACTGGATCAGTATGAAGCTCTTGGGGTTGTCAAGGTTCAGCTGGTTACGTTTTCAAGCGGTGCCACGACACATAACACTGATGGCAACGTCTGGATGACGATCACCGAGGCTAATGCTGTGCTTGATACGTTGTCGGCGAATGGTTGGACAGACTATGAAACTGCGTTAAACGAAATGCAGAGTACATATGCGGGTAATTCAGCTACGGATGTTAGAATTGATGGGGCACAGAATGTGTCGTACTTCCTTTCGGATGGTGTTCCCGAAGAGAATGGTAACCCCAGCCCGGAAATTGACCCTGCTACGGAGAGCGCCTGGATAGACTTCCTGGCGGCTGAGGAGATCAATTCTTATGCACTTGGCATAGGCACCGGCATAACATCAGCTGATGAACTTGATCCGGTCGCCTATGACGGTCAGGGGCTTCGGGATACGGACGGTGTACTTGTTACTGATTTTGCCGACCTTGATGCTGTTCTGTCCGGCACCATTATCGATACCACGGCGACAGGCTTCTTAAGTGGATCATTAGTAGAAGGCATTGTCTTCGGTGCTGATGATGGTTACCTGGAATCATTGAGCACTAATGCGGGTTCTACCTATACCTACAATAATGCAACAAATACTCTTACATCTTCTGATCAAGGTGGCGATAGCTCTACATTCGATGCGGCTACTAGCACGGTCACTATCACAGATAATGATGATGGTGTTTTATCAGTTAACTTTTCAACAGGAGCCTATACCTTTGTTGCGCCATTAAATGTAGAAGCCGGTGATGGCGGCACGATCTTTAATTATGTTCTTGTTGATAACGATGGCGACAGGGTTTCTGAATCAGCCACATTCACCGTTGAAACGACGAATGTCATTGTCGACTCTGGCAGCATTACGGGCACAACAGGTGCAGACTTGGTCATTGGCAGGACCTCACCGGGGGCACCACTCGGCACAGCTGTTGTAAACGGTACTGTTGCACCGGGGAATACGTTTATCCCGCAATCACCTGGCCAGCTCGCCTTTAATTACTTGAGTGGCGTTGCAGGGGTAACTGTAGCAAGTATTACTATTAATCTCCGGGCGGGTTCTGATGGTAATGCGGTATTTGACATGGATGGCCTATCTGGTGGCGGTGGCCCAGCCCTGGTGACTACGACAGGTCTTAATGCTACTGATATTACTTTCAGCCCGGATGTTAATGGTAATAACAGTTCAACACTGACGGTCAGCTTTGCAGATGGCAGTTTTGGTGTTGGTAGCGGCTTTACCTTCAATGTCGACACCGACAGCCTGAATGCTGGTGGTACGATTACAGGAGACGATGGTGCTGCTTATTCAGATAGCGGTGTAACCTTCACAGTAGACTATAGTGACGGTAGCACAGAGACTGTTACATATGTTTCTGACGGCGCTGATGGCAGCACAGCTGCAACGTCGACGGCGATCACTGATGTTATTGGTGTCGTCGTTGATGGTGGTGACGGAGATGACATCATCCTGGGTACGGTTGCTGATGATACCCTGGATGGTGGAACGGGGGATGACCGACTTGAAGGTAAGGAGGGTGACGACATCCTTAGCGGTGGAAGCGGTAACAATATCCTGACAGGTGGTTTAGGCAATGACATCATCGTTGATGACTCGGCTTCGCATAGCAAGATTGTGTTTAACTTCGCCGATGTGGGTTCAGGGGTAGATACAGTATATGGCTTCGATAATATCACTGGTGGCCTCAGCGCGGGTACAGAGGGGGATGCGCTCGATATCTCTGATATTCTGACAAGTGCTGGTTATAGCGGAGCAGGTGATGCTAGTGATATCGCAACGCTCAGCCAGTACATTGATGTCAGTCATGATGCCGGGACTGGTGATGTTACCATCGGTATCGACACGTCGGGCACTGGTACAACATACTCGTCGATTGCCATTCTGCACAATGAGACCGCAATGGGCAGCTCAGCATCAACCGGTATCGATAATACCGTGACTTTGCAGCAGTTACTGGATAATGGAGTGCTGATTACTATTTAGTGGCGGATTATGCGACGGGCTTGGTTACAGTTCTGTAAGTGGGTATAATACTCAAAATTAGCCTCGGTCCCACTGGGCTGGGGCTAATTTTATATTTTATTACTGGCTGGGGTGCCGGTAATACCTGGGTGGGGGATAACACCCGTAAACATGCCAAAACGCAGGCAAATAACTGGCTTTAGGTCCAATCTTGTCTGCATGGATGGCAATAGGCTATTGATTAGTCTGCTAAAATTGCCTGCCTCTTCAATTACAAGAATAGGTAAGGAGATTGGGTTTTATGGATATGGCCAGTATAAAAACAATGAACTTGACTAATTTAGTCACCTATAAATACATTTTACCTTTGCTGCTTATTCCCGGCTTATTTGTAGGCTCTGGACAAGCGGCTATAGCGGCCGATCTTGCCTCGGTGGATGCCGTAGATGGTGTAACGCTTAATGAAGTAGTCAAAAAGACCATTCTTTTAAACCCTGATATCTTGATACAGGTTAATGAGCACAAGTCACGTAAGGAAGAGGTTGACCGTGCCAAATCCGGTTACTATCCAACACTGGACCTGAATGCAGGAATAGGCACCGAACGAAGCAATAATTCATCAACGCGTGCACAAGGTAGTGAATCAGTAACCCTCACGCGTAAAGAAGCGTCTATCAATGCCAGGCAAATGCTGTTTGATGGCTTCGCTACGGAAAGTGAAGTGGAAAGGCAGCAAGCTCGTGTTTCTTCAACCGCCTATACCTTACACGGCACTGCCGAAAACACAGCGCTTGATACCACTGATGCCTATTTAAATTTACTGCGTAATGATGAACTACTCAAACTGGCCGAGCAGAATCTGCAGGCTCATCAACGCACCTATGATCAAATCAAGGTTCGCAGCGATGCAGGAGTAGGGCGCAGGGCAGATCTCGAACAAATCAGCGGCCGCCTGGCGCTGGCAAATTCCAATGTAATTGCCGCACAAAGCCATTACGATGATGCATTAACTACCTATATACGAATTGTCGGTGACTCGCCAGCACAACAACTCGTTAAACCTGGGAAGCCAGCAGCAGCATTGCTGCCTGTTACTCGTGAAGAAGCTATTAACAAAGCCGTTGAGAAGCATCCAACCTTGAAGTCCGCGCGTGCCGATGTAGAGGCCTCAATAGCTCAACGAAAGGCTGCCGGTAACACATTCTTTCCTCACTTCCACCTGGAATTGTCACAAAGCGCGAATAATAATCTGGATGGACAGTTAGGCACTAATGATGACGCTCAGGCAATGATCCGCATGCGTTATAACATATTTAATGGTGGTGGTGATGCAGCACGTAAGCGCCAGACTGCACATTTGATTAACGAAGCTAAAGAAGTTCGTAATCGCACTTATCGTCAGGTAGTCGAAACCATGCGCTTGTCCTGGAATGCATACCAGACTACACAACAACAGTTGGGTTACTTGAGAAATCACGTAGACGCAACAACTCGTACACGCGATGCTTATCAAAAGCAATTCAATATTGGTCAGCGCACCTTGCTCGATTTGCTTAATGCAGAAAATGAATTATTTCAGGCCAGACAATCTTATGTAGATGCCGACTACGATAATCTTTTTGCAGCATTTCGGATATTGAATGCTAACGGTGAGTTACTCAAATATCTTGATGTCGCACTACCAGAAAAAACATCGCTGAATTAACTATAAGCGCTATTTTCCGGTTGTGGGCCAGGTTGCTGGCCGTCCTGCTGCCTCCTGACACATTTATGGGCCTCGCGTTGTAATCGCCATGAAGAATAAAATAGATACATGGCAGAGCCAGCGGATAAAGTACCGGGAAAGCGTATTCGTGGACCTGCAGGCTAGCCGGATTTAGCCGGTTTCGGCTGTTCTCCTCCGTTCCCGTATCCTGTTCAGTACAGGCCGCATGCCGTGGCCAATGATATTGCTTATCCATCTTAATATTGCCTTCAGGTAGACGCGCTAAAATAGCTCCGCAAATGGATGGAGACGTTGCCGATAGTGCGCGGACTCCTATCTATTCCTTATTTTCTTTTTGCAATAATTACAATAAATTAGATCAAATTCAGGCTCGTAAAGACATGCTCCCAGGAACCCTCTCCAGGCTCGTTAGTCACTATTTCTTTGTCACGTATTTCGTCGTGCTGGCAGTGCTTTCCGCAAATCTGCAGAGTATCGATATTCTTGATTTGCGTAGTGGGTTATTCGCCATAACGGTGTTTTTGACCTACGGGTTTATTTATTTACTGCCGGCGCTGCTTCTGAGCAAACTCGGCGTGCAGCTTTATAAATGGATGCCGGGCAGGGCAGGCTTGCTGCGGAAAGTGGTCTATGCTGTTGCCGTCCTCATGACGAGCGTGACGCTGGTGATGCTGTACGCAGACTTCTCTATTTATAAAATATTCGGATTCCACCTGAACGGATTTGTCTGGAATCTTGTTACAACCCCCGGCGGTATTGACTCGATGGGGGGAAGTGATTCGTCAGCCATCAGCTACGGTGTGATTGTTCTTGGTTTCTTTGTGCTTCAATCTGCCTTGTTATGGCTAATATTACGTTTACATGCGAAGAAGCCTGCCAGCAACCAAGCACAACGAATAAAAATATACCGCTATATCCTGGCGATATTCATTCTTGCCACGCTAGGTGAACGAGTCACCTATGGAGTAAGTTCGATCCAGGGGCATGGCCCGGTTCTGGCTGCCTCAAATGCCTTTCCATTTTATCTGCCGATGACATTCAGATCATGGGCAAAAAAACTCGGCGTCGATGTCAAACGCAGTCAGCTGAAGAAGCTGCAGGTCAAGGCTTCGCGACTGGCCTACCCACAGGTGCCACTTGAGGTAGAAAAAAGGGACAAACCCCTGAACATTATCTGGCTGGTCGCAGAATCGTTGCGTGCCGATATGCTGACACCGGAGATAATGCCCGCCACCTGGGCGTTTGCAGAGAAATCGCACCGTTTTACCAACCATTACAGTGGTTCGAACATGACCCGCATGGGCATGTTTTCCATGTTTTACGGCTTGCATGGCGCATACTGGTTTTCTTTTCTTGAGGCGCAGCGTAGTCCGGTATTCATGGATATCATTCAGCAGCAGGATTACCAGTACGAAATGTACACAAGTGCCGTATTCACTTACCCTGAGTTCGACAAGACAATCTTTTCAAAAATAGCCACCAAGCATCTTCACGAGGCACCGGCAAAAACTGGCTGGCAAAGTGACCAGGTGAATGTCGGTAAACTTATCGACTTTATTGATGCCCGTGATTCGGCGCGTCCCTTTATGACCTTCATGTTTTTTGAGTCGCCGCACTCACGGTATTATTTTCCTGAAGAAAGCATTATCCGCACCGACTACATTAATGATTTCAATTACGCGACCTCCATCAATGCCGAAAAAATGCCCCTTATCAAGAACCGCTATATCAATTCCGTCCATCACCTTGATAGCCAGATCGCCCGCGTGCTTGATTATGTGGAAAGGGAAAAACTTGCCGAGAATACCCTGATTCTTATCACCGGTGATCATGGTGAAGAGTTCATGGAAAAAGGGCGCTGGGGACACGGTTCCCAGTTTTCTGAAGAACAAATCAGGGTGCCACTGGTTCTATGGGTGCCTGGCACAGGGTCTGGCGTCATCAACAAGATGACCAGCCATGTGGACATTCCGGCAACACTGTTGCCGCATCTTGGCGTCACCAACCCGCCTGCCGATTTCTCTCTGGGGAATAATTTATTCGGTGATGTCAGTCGTGAATTTTCTGTTGTCTCTGACTGGAATAATATTGGCTATATCGGCCAGGCTTACAAGGCTGTAGTGCCGCTGAAATCGGCCGGCTTTATCAGGAACGCCGTAACAACACACGACGACCTTCCTGTTACGGATGCGGAGAATTTCTTTGTTGATAAACAGGATACGCTAGTCTCCATCATGCACGATCTGGCAGCCTTTACCCGTCACGGCAGTAATTGATGCTGGCAACTGCCTTTTTCCCTCGTTACCGTGCCAGGTTCAGGAACCTGTTGCTGGGTACAGTCATCATTGTTGCCTTGCTGACCGCCGCTACATTTTACTATGTGACGATGCCGGTCTCCGTGGATGCCGCCTGGCAGTACACCGAGATCGCCAGTGACCTGCCGAATATCTCTGCTGTACAAACCGATGCCAAGGGCCATATTTACGCGCTGCTTGAAGAAAAGACAGGGCAGGGTGAGCTGCGTTTGTTGCATGATGGCATTCATACACAAGTGCTCGGGGGCCTCGATAAGCCCGATGGCATGATTGTCGATGGTGATGACCTTATTATTTCCGAGGAGGCTGGCAAAGGCCGCCTGATTCGCTTTACCCCTTCCAATCAGCAGGTTGTCAACCTGGCCATACTTCAGTCAGCCGAAGGCATTGCTATGGAAAGTGACGGGGATTTACTGGTCGTTGAAGATCGCAACCCCGGCAGTCTGCTAAGCGTAAGCAAGAGCGGTTCGGTAACTACTCTCCTGGCGGGCTTGAACAAGGCTGAGGGTGTCTGCACCAGTATTTCGGGGCGTATCTATATTGCGGAGAAGGCAACCGGGCGTATTCTGCTCCTGGACAATGGCAAGAAAAGCATATTAATTAACGGCCTGCACAAGCCCGGGGTGGTTATTTGTGGCCTGGCTGACGAACTCTGGATAACCGAGGACAAAACCAATTCCGGTCGCCTGATGCATTACAGCAATAATCGCCTGACGACAATTGCCCGCCATCTGCATAACCCGCAGGGTATTTCCTTTGATGCCGGAGGCAGGCTCTTGCTGGCTGAGCAGGGTCGCGGGCGAATCCTCGCATTTACCCGCAAGAACTAAATCAATATCAGAAGGGGTAAATGACTGCTTAATGATATTAAATAGACAACTTAACATAATATACATTATGCGAAGTATGGTATGGGCAGAGGAAAACCTGTGTATACTTCTCTAACACGCTCATAACAACATTCTTAAAGCACGCCATGTTAATCAAGATAATCTATAAGATGCTATTTTTACTAGAGAATATGCGAATCAGTCACGTGCGTAAAATGATGCATGTGGGTGAGAATGTTGCTATTAAGCATGGATTTAAAGCATCCCGCCCGCGCAAGATTACAATCGGAGACGGCGTCAGTATTCACGTAAATTGTGTTATGCAGGCTCAGGCGCCTATAAAGATCGGTTCCGGGACTCTCATCGCGGCTAATTGCACCATCGTGACAGCAAATCACACTATTACTGTATCTGGTGACAATAATGCTATTGGTGGCACTGAGAGCAAACCCGTTACAATTGGCAAAAATTGCTGGCTTGGGGCAAATGTTACTATATTACCCGGTGTGACCCTGGCTGATGGTGCCATTATTGGCGCTGGTAGCGTAGTCACGAAAGATATGCCTGCAAATATGATTTGCCTGGGATCTCCTGCAAGACCGATAAAGCCGCGGCCAATAGTGCCAGAAAATGAATTGTAAATTCGACAAGGAATTCCCGCTTGATGATAGTCTGGTTTATTTGAACCATGCGGCTGTTGGCCCCTGGCCGCAGCGTACTGCAGATGCCATCAAGCAGTTCACGGCTGAAAACCTGCATCATGGTGCCCGATATTACCCCCGGTGGCTGGAAACCGAGGCTGGCTTACGGACACAGCTTGTCAGCTTGCTGAATGCTACCTCTGTCGATGATATCGCCCTGGTGAAAAACACCTCTGAAGCGCTCTCCATGGTTGCCCACGGCCTTGACTGGCAAGTTGGCGATAATGTCGTCTTTCCGGCTATCGAATTCCCGTCTAATCGTATCGTCTGGGAGTCACTGACGCGCTACGGGGTGGAAATCCGCAAAATTGACATCGACCCGGAAAACAGCCCTGAAGAAGCTATTATCGCTGCAATTGACGACAATACGCGTATTTTATCGGTAAGTTCGGTGCAGTACGGCACTGGCTTGAGCCTGGATCTGGCGCAATTGGGCAAGGCCTGCAAGCGGCATAATACCCTCTTTTGCATCGATGCCATCCAGAGCCTCGGGGCCTTGTCGATGGATGTTGAGACGCTCCAGGCCGACTTTGTCATGGCCGATGGCCACAAGTGGCTACTCGCCCCCGAGGGTCTGGGGGTGTTTTACAGTCGAGAAAGCGCGCGTAAGCAACTGAAAAACCATGAATTTGGCTGGCACATGGTTGAAGATATGTTTGCCTTTGATAGCCAGGACTGGCAGGAGGCCGCTTCTGCGCGACGTTTTGAGTGCGGCAGCCCGAATATGCTTGGCGTCCATGCCTTGCACGCCAGCTTGTCCCTGTTGCTTGAAATCGGCATTGACGAGGTCGCCGCGCGCGTCCTGGACAATACTGCATACCTGATCGGGCAACTGAAACAGATCCCGGATATGCGAAACATTACCCCCGAGCTACCCGGAAGGCACGCCGGGATCGTCACATTTTATCCTCCAACAGCCGATATCAACGCCCTGCACGGCCAATTAATGGCCAAAGGCGTGATCTGTGCCCTGCGGGGTGGTGGCATTCGCTTTTCGCCGCACTTTTATACCTCGCACCACAATCTCGATAAGGCCGTCTCCATCCTTAAGGCCCTCCTCTAACAGCCTGTCAAAAACGGTTTAGCTAATAGCGTCTGCTGCCGATAAACCTGCATGGAGGAATACGCTATGAGTTTCGAAGCCATTACCAATTATTACGAGAAACCGGTTTTTGAACGGCTAACGGCGGAAGTGGGCGACGTCTACCGTGACGACCCTGACACGCTCACCGATATTGCCTGTGTGGCCCTGAACAGTCTGCCGCCCCGCTACATTCGTCACCAGGTCGATATGGCCTTTTATATATCTTCAGCGGAACGTGTGCATATGGAGAGGGCGATTGAGGAGGCGGTTCAGGATGCCATTGAGTTTGTGCGCCTGCGCAAAGACTAAAGCCTAGGTTTTGGCAGCATTGAACAGGGTAAAGAAATTCTCCGTACTGGCGCGGGCGATATTCTCAAAACTGTCGCCACGTAGTGTCGCAATATACTCCGCAACATACTTAACATAGGCTGGCTGATTGGTCTTGCCGCGGTAAGGTACCGGTGCCAGCCAGGGTGAATCGGTCTCGACCAGCATGCGCTCAAGGGGCGTGCGCCGCGCTACATCCTGCAGGGTTGTGGCGCTCTTGAAGGTCACGATGCCGGAGAAGGAAATATAAAAGCCCAGCGCCATGGCCTGTTCCGCCATCTCCCAGTCTTCGGCAAAACAATGCATGACGCCGCCGATCTCTTCGGCATGTTCTTCACGCATAAGCCTTATGGTGTCGTCACGCGCCTCGCGGCTGTGGATGATAAGCGGTTTGCCGGATTGCTTTGCTGCTGCTATATGCCTGCGAAAACGCTCCCGCTGCCACTCGAGGTCACCTTCACTGCGGAAATAATCCAGGCCGGTTTCACCGATAGCTACCACTTTATCATCGGCGGCCAACTCCACTAATTCTTCAACACTCGGGTCTCGGCCTTCCGTTTCATTCGGATGTACACCGACGGAAACAAATACATTCGGCATGTCTTTAACCGTTTCGCGCATGGCCGGGTACTGTTCAAGGTTCACTGAGACACATAACATATGCCCCACCCCGTTTGCCTCTGCCATCGCCACGGCCTGCTTCGGATCACCACCCAGCTTCTCATAATCCATGAGATCGATATGGCAATGTGAGTCAACGAGTACGGCGGTCATGTCTTTGCTTCCTGTCATGAAAAAACAAGGCGTGTACCGGGGTCACCGGGCACGCCTTGAGTAAAACGGATTAGGTCTAATGATTACATCGTGTGCGTCGCACGATCCGATTGCAGGGCACCGGCAAGATAAGTTTCGATCTTGTTGCGCGCCGCGCCATTATCCAGGTCACTGAATTGCACACCGACCCCGGCAGCACGTGCACCCTGTGCGCCCTTCGGCGTGATCCAGACGATCTTGCCGGCCACCGGAATCTTCTCGGTTTCTTCCATGAGGGTCAGCAGCATGAACACCTCGTCGCCGAGCGCATAGCTTTTGTTGGTGGGGATAAACAAGCCACCGTTTTTGATGAATGGCATGTAGGCCGCGTAAAGCGCACTCTTGTCCTTGATGGTGAGTGAGAGTATGCCCTGGCGTCCTGGCATTTTGGGTGCTGCCATGTATTCCTACCTGTTCGTTAATGTCGCTTTCAACGTCGCGGCAAGGCCGACCAACGCACGAGTAATTCCTCAAACAGCAGTTGCGAGTTAACCTGGCTGGTTGCCAGCAACCGCCTGGCTTCATTCAGTTGCTCAAGAAACCGGTGTAACGTACTTAATTCTAGTTCTTTTGCCAGCGCTTGCAAACGGTCTCGCAGGCCGAGATAGTCCAGGTGCGGCGGCGCGTCGGTACTGGCCAGACGAATCATATCGGTGACCCAGCCACTAAACCAGTGCAAGGTTCGCAATCCATCCTGCTTGTGCCACTGGCTGGCGACCTGTAACGGGTCTTGCCAGCGGCCCAGGAGGGCCTCGATACTGGCAAAATTCTCGTCAAAAACTGCTAACAGGTCAGAATCGGCCAGTTCCAGCGCCATTACCGGGGCACCGGCGGCGATTTCCAGCAGGCGCTCCCCATCCCGTCCGGCCAGTTGCGTCGTTAGCCACGCCAATGCCTCGGCTCGCGGTGGGCACTCGAAGTGGAGCACCTGGCAGCGGCTACGGATAGTCGGTAAAAGCCGTTGCGGATTCGCAGTGACGAGCAATAACACGGTATTGGCGCTCGGCTCTTCGAGGGTCTTCAGCAGGCTGTTGGCCGCGGCATGGTTCATCTGTTCGACCGGTTGCAGGGTCACCACCTTGGAGCCGCCATAATGGGCATGCAGCGAGGTAAAATCGGCCAGGCTGCGGATCTGGTCCACCTTGATCGCCTTGCCCGCCTCTTCCGGTGCGATCGTGGTCCAGTCCGGGTGGCTACCGGCGGTGACCAGTTCGCAGGCCTTGCAATGCCCGCAGGCACTGCCGTCATCACCCGGGGTTGAACACAGCAGGCTCTCGGCAAAGGCCGTTGCAAAGCGGAGCTTGCCGGTACCGGCCGGTCCACTCAGCAACAAGGCATGCGGCAGACGGCCGGCATGGCGACGTTGTTGCAGTTGTTGCCACATGTGGGCTTGCCAGGGTAGATAACTCATTTCACTTATTCTGTAAATCAGTTTGCAGAGCGGAACGTATCTGTGACTGTACCGCATCCAGTGGCTGGCTGGCATCAATAATGCGATAACGTTGTGGTTCGGTCCGGGCGCGTTGCAGATACATGTCACGGACCCGTTCAAAAAATTCGTGTTGTTCTTTTTCAAACCGGTCCGGCGCGCTCCGCTTGCCGGCCCGCGCCAGGCCGATGGCCACGGGCACATCGAGCAGCAAGGTCAGATCGGGACGTAACTCGCCCTGCACCCAGTTTTCCAGCACCGCGATATGGGCGATATCAATCCCGCGCCCGCCGCCCTGGTAGGCATAAGTCGCATCGGTGAAGCGATCGCAGAGTACATCCTTGCCCGCCTCGAGGGCCGGTCTAATCACCTTGTCGAGGTGCTCGGCACGGGCGGCAAACATAAGCAACAGCTCGGTATCATCACTCATGCCATCATGCTTGTGGCCGAGTAACAGCTCACGGATATCTTCGCCTATCGGGGTGCCGCCGGGCTCGCGTGTCAACACGACTTCGTGACTGGCCTGTTCGAGAAGCGAATGAATAAAACCAATATTGGTCGTTTTGCCGACGCCTTCCGTGCCTTCAATGGTGATAAAACGACCGTTCATGGTTTGGCCTTGTTATGTTTGTCCGGGTTGGATGAAAACTTGCGGCGATTGCCATTTAACTGGTACTTGATGACGGCTGCATTATGTTCTTCCAGCGTTGCGGAAAACACGTGTTTGCCGCCGCCCGTGGCGACAAAGTACAGGCTGTCGCCGGCGGCCGGATGCAGGGCAGCGTGTATGGCAGCGAGGCCTGGCATGGCGATGGGCGTCGGCGGCAGGCCGTTTCGTGTGTATGTATTATAAGACGTGTCCGTGCGCAGGTCCTTACGACGAATGTTGCCATCATAGGCCTCGCCCATACCATAGATGACCGTGGGGTCAGTTTGCAGGCGCATGCCTTTTTGCAGACGGCGCACAAATACGCCGGCGATCTCCTGCCTTTCTTCCGGCACACCGGTTTCCTTCTCGATAATCGAGGCCATGATCAAGGCCTCATAGGAATTGTTATACGGCAATCCCTTTTCACGTTGCTGCCATTGTTCATCGAGTTGCCTGCGCATGCTTGCATAGGCGCGTTGCAACAGGGCCTTGTCTGTCGTACCGCGCACGAAGTGGTATGTGTCGGGGAAAAACCAGCCTTCGGCATGCGCCTGTTCCAGTTCGAGCGCCGGCATAAGTTGCCGGGCATCAATACCCGCCAGTGTCTGAGTAAGGTTGGCATTTTGCTTCAAGGCCATCAGTACCTGCTGAACACTCCAGCCTTCAACGAGTGTGAAACTGTATTGCACGACCTTGCCGGCCACCAGCATGTCGAGAAACTCGGCCGGAAGCGTGCCGGGCGCAATATGATATTCACCAGCCTGGATCTTGCCAGCCTTGCCCTGCAGGCGCGCGCGCCATTCAAGTAAATGGGGCTTGTTGATAACACCTTTTTCGGCCAGGGAACGGGTGATGACTTTAAACGGCGTTCCGGGAAGAATGTCGATACGTTGGCCCTGTGCCGGGACATTGAGCGGCACCTCTTGATAGACATCGTATTCCCATAACTGCCAGCCAAGCAAAAAGCTGACGATAATGATCGAAAAACCGAGAAACTTTCGCAGAAGAGATCGCACCTGACTGCCCCTATTCCCGCTCACGCGTGATGGCGGCAAGCCGCTGCGTCACGACGCCGGGTACGGCATAGTGGTGTTCACCTAATTGCCGTACAGCGACGATACTCAGGATACTGTTACACACAAATAATTCATCCGCCTCGTACAATTCCTCGAGCTGGATAGCTCGTTCATTTATTCTGATACCCAGTTCAACCCCCGCCTCAATAACACGGGCACGCATCGTACCGGTAATGCCGCACTGCCCCAGCGACGGCGTATGCAGGCTGCCGTCGATAACGGCGAAGACATTGCTCATTGTGCCCGCGATCACCTCACCCTGCATATTACACATGAGGCCTTCGTCAATATCCTTGTCCTGCCACTCACTGCTGGCAAGAATGTTTTCCAGGCGGTTCAGGTGCTTGATTCCGGCCAGGGCCGGGTTGCAGGCCAGTCGTGTCTCACACACATGCAGTCGGATGCCGACCTTGTACCAGTCATAAGCATGTTCCGGCCACGGGTACAGGGCGACGATGCGCGTCGGTGCTACCCCTGCTGCCGGTCGATAGCCGCGCCCGCCGCTGCCACGACTGATGATGAGCTTCAGCACGAGACGTGCCTGTCCTTCGCCATAGTCTTTATATAATTGCCGGGCCTCGCTCGCGAGCTGCCCGGTATCCGGCTGGGAGATACCCAGCTTCGCGCAACCGACAACCAGTCGTTGCATGTGCCGGTGCCAGCCCCGTGGTTGTCCGTTAAAAACCGCAATGGTCTCAAAGACCCCGTCACCATAATGAACAGCGCGATCCGTGGCCGGCAATTCATGGCCGACAACGCCGTTAATGAGCATCATCCGGCTTCCCCCAGGCCCAGTGCCCGTAACAGGCCGCGGGCCTTGGCCCGTGTCTCATCCAGCTCGGCCGCGGCAACAGAGTCGGCGACAATACCGGCACCGGCCCGCAGGCTAAGCCGCTGGTCACGCCGGATCATGCTACGGATGAGGATGTTCAGATCCATGTCGCCATCGAGATTCAGGTAACCCATGGAGCCAGTATAAGCCTCTCGCGGGCTGTGTTCGAGTTCGGCGATGATTTGCATACAACGTACTTTCGGGCAACCGGTGATGGTGCCGCCGGGAAAGGTGGCGGCAATGACCTGTCCGGGGGTCACCTCGTCGCGCAGCTGGCCGCGCACATTGGAGACGATATGATGCACATGCGTATAAGACTCCAGGACCATGAGTTCATTGACCTCGACCGTGCCCGGCACACAAACGCGTCCAAGGTCGTTACGCTCCAGGTCAATGAGCATAATGTGCTCGGCGCGTTCCTTCGGATGAGCCAGCAGTTCGGCAGAGAGTTCGCGGTCGGCGGCCATGGCCTCATCGCGCGGGCGGGTGCCGGCAATCGGCCGGGTCTCAACCTGCCGGCCATGTACCTTCACGAGTCGTTCCGGTGAGGAACTGATAATGCTGCTGCCGTTAAAGTTCACCAGGCCGGCAAATGGCGCCGGGTTATTCCTGCGCAAGGCACGATACAGATCGGCATCGCTGGTATCCTCTTCCAGCACCCCGTGCCAGCTTCTTGACAGGTTAACCTGGAACACGTCACCCGCGATGATGTATTCACGGATCTTTTCGACAGCCTCGAGATAGGCCTCGCCACTTTCCTCCTCCAGTGAGCACTGTACGGGACGCGTTTTTGCATTAACCAGGGGCAGCCCGGTAATGTCGGCCTGTATCAGCCCGGCCCTGGCCTGGTGAGTGTGCTCCCCGACCAGCCAGCAACGGTTAGTTATATGATCCCGGATCACCGCCAACGGGATCCGGGTTGCAAAGGCGGTCGGCAACAGCGTTTCCCCCTCTGGTAAAGCAAGTACCGGTTCGATTTGCCCGGCCAGTTCGTAGGCGAGAAATACAAACCAGCCACCGCGGAACGGCAGTTCCGGTTCAGGCGTCGGCGCTTGCCGTTCTTCCTGCCACCAGGCATCAAGATTTGCGAGGAAATCATTGCCTTCAGGCGTACGCTGCCCGGCATGTAACTGCATTTGGGCATCGAGCACCAGCGATTCGCCCGGAAAGGCAAAGAGGATGTCATAACGCGTTTGCGTGTTCCCGTGGGCGACGCTTTCGAGCAGATAGGGGTAACGCTGTGGGTTGGCCTCGTGCAAGGCCAGCAGATCCGGGAAGCCATCAACCGGCTCAATGAAAGTCGAATGTGTTGATGCTTCCCGGGCGCGGGTATTCATGTAATGCCGTGTCGTTTGAACTCAGGCAACAATAACAATCTTAACCGACCTTGCGGAACACGACCGTGCCATTGGTGCCGCCGAAACCAAACGAATTGGAGATGGCAACATCAATTCGCATTTCACGTGCTGTATCGGGCACGTAATCAAGATCACATTCCGGATCCTGGTTAATGATGTTAATCGTCGGCGGGGCCACCTGGTCCCGGATCGCCAGGCAGCTAAACACGGCCTCGATACCACCTGCCGCACCGAGCAGGTGCCCGGTCATCGACTTCGTGGAGCTAATGGCCAGCTTGCTGGCATGTGCACCAAAGGCGGTCTTCATGGCCATGGTCTCGGCAACATCACCGGCCGGGGTCGAGGTACCGTGGGCATTGATGTAATCGACCTCTTCCGCATTGATACCGGCATCATTCATGGCGTTTTGCATGCATCGCATGGCGCCTTCACCGCCTTCGGATGGTGAGGTCATGTGGTAGGCATCACCACTCATGCCAAAGCCGATTAATTCGGCATAGATGTTTGCGCCCCGCGCCCTGGCATGTTCATATTCTTCCAGCACCATGACGCCGGCACCGTCACCAAGCACAAAACCATCACGGTCCTTGTCCCACGGACGGCTGGCGGTTTCCGGGCTGTCATTACGTGACGACAAGGCGCGCGCGGAACAGAAACCACCCAGGCCCATCGGTGAGGTTGCCATCTCGGCACCGCCGGCAACCATCACATCGGCATCGCCATGCGCAATCATGCGCCCGGCATCACCGACACTGTGCGTGCCCGTGGTACAGGCCGTCACAATCGCGATATTCGGTCCCTTCAATCCGTGCAGGATCGAAAAGTTACCTGAGATCATGTTGATGATGCTACTCGGCACGAAGAAAGGTGAAATCTTGCGCGGCCCCCCCTTGAGATAGGCGTCATGGCCCTTCTCGATGCTCGACAGCCCACCGATACCGGAACCAATCGAGACACCGATACGGTGTGCATTGGCCTCGGTGACTTCCAGGCCGGAATCCTGCAATGCCTGGGTACCGGCGGCGATACCATAATGGATAAAGGTATCCATCTTGCGGGCTTCCTTGGCCGACATGTATTCGGTGACGTCAAAGTCTTTCACCGAACCACTGAAGCGGGTAGCAAAGGCCGAGGCATCAAAATGGGTGATCGGGCTGATACCACTCTTGCCGGCAAGAATGTTAGCCCATGAATCTTTAATATTTAGTCCGACTGGCGAGACAATGCCAAGGCCAGTCACAACAACACGTCTTGTCACGCGCTTGCTCCTGTCAACTTCTGCGGGCGCAGAAAAAGGAAAGGCCGCCTTCCATACGAGATGGAAGCGGCCGTAAATACCTTAATGAGTGTCTGGATCAGCCCTGGTTGGCGCTGACGTAGTCGATGGCCTGCTGGACTGTGGTAATCTTTTCAGCTTCCTCATCAGGAATTTCAGTTTCGAATTCTTCCTCGAGAGCCATAACCAGCTCTACAGTATCGAGTGAATCAGCGCCCAGATCGTCAACGAACGATGCTTCGTTTGTTACTTCTTCTTCCTTGACACCAAGCTGTTCAACAACAATCTTCTTTACGCGTTCTTCGATAGTACTCATGAGATTCTAATCCTCTAAAATTGTCCGGCTTGTCTGTGGCCGCGTGCGGTATTGTAGTGAAAACCCGACCCAGATTCCAGAATTGCTAACGTTTTGATAAATATATAAATTTTAAGGCCAAAAATGCCTTAATCCATGACCATGCCGCCATTTACATTGATCGTCTCACCCGTAATGTAGGCCGCAAGGGGTGAAGCCAGAAAGCCGACGGCTGCAGCGATCTCATCCGGCTGGCCAAGTCGTTCCAGCGGAATCGACTTCAACAGGCTGGTTTTGACCTCGTCCGGCAACTCACGGGTCATATCGGTATCAATAAAACCGGGTGCGACCACGTTGACGGTAATGCCGCGGCTGCCAACCTCGCGGGCCAGTGACTTGGAAAAGCCGATCACGCCGGCCTTGGCGGCAGCATAGTTGGTCTGCCCGGCATTACCGCTGATCCCGACCACCGAGGCGATACTGATGATACGGCCCTTGCGCGCCTTCATCATCGGCCGCAGCACGGCCTTGGAGAGGCGATAAACCGAGGTCAGATTGGTATTGATAATGGCTTCCCACTCTTCCTCCTTCATGCGCATGAGGAGGTTGTCGCGGGTAATTCCGGCATTATTGACAAGAATCGAGACGGCACCATATTGCGCCGTGATGGCCTTCAGGGTCGCATCAACTGAATCAGGATCGGTGACATTCAGTGCCATACCGGAACCGCTGATACCGGCCCTGGCGAGATAGTCAGAAATTGCCTGCGCGCCTTTTTCGGAGGTGGCAGTGCCAACCACGGTCGCACCCTGTGCCCCCAGTGCATGGGCAATACTCATGCCGATACCCCGACTGGCACCGCTAACGAGTGCAATTTCACCTTGTAGAGACATGTTTGGCTCCCTTCTGTTTTATTTGCTGGCAGCGAGTGCCGCGTTCAATGTTTCGGCATCGAACAGGGGCAGTGCCTGCATTTCTTTATTGATGCGCTTGTTCAGACCGACCAGCACCTTGCCCGGGCCACACTCGATAACGGTATCGATACCATCCGCAGTCATACGGTTAATAGTATCAACCCAGCGTACCGGGTGATCCAGCTGTTTGACCAGCGCTGCACAAATGGCCTCTGCTGATTGCGGTATGTCGACATCGGCATTATTAATCACCGGAATAGACGGACTGTTAAAACTGATGGTCGTTAAACGTTCAGCCAGTTTTGCCGCTGCCGGTGCCATCAACGCACAGTGTGACGGTACACTGACGGGCAGGATCAGCGCACGCTTGGCTCCGCGTTCCCTGGCCAGTGGCGCGGCGCGGGCAACCGCTGCTGCACTGCCGGCGATCACAACCTGACCTGGTGAATTGAAGTTTACAGCTGACAGCACCTCGCCCTGGGCGGCCTCTGCACAGACGGCGATGACATCTTCATCGGCAAGCCCGAGGATCGCCGCCATCGCACCCTCACCTTCCGGCACGACCGCCTGCATAAAGCGACCACGATCAGCGACCAGGGTGACAGCATCGGCGAGTGACATAGCATCAGCACAGACCAGCGCCGTATATTCACCGAGACTGTGACCCGCCATCACGGCAGGATTACCTCCACCCTGCTGTTGCCAGACACGCCAGCAGGCCACGCCGGCAGTCAACATGGCCGGCTGGGTGCGATCGGTACTGTTTAATTCCTCAACCGGGCCTTTCTGAACCAGTTGCCATAAATCATAACCGAGTGCCGCGGATGCCTCGGCAAAGGTTTCTTCGACAACGGGAAAACTGGCTGCCAGGTCGGCCAACATACCGACACTCTGCGAGCCCTGCCCTGGAAAAATAAATGCAAATGACATGTGTATCGAGTTCCTGAATCTTTAATACTTGATCAGTGCCGAGCCCCAGGTGAAACCACCACCAAAGGCTTCCAGCAAGATTGTTTCGCCACGCTTGATGCGACCATCACGCACTGCCGTATCCAGAGCCAGCGGCACGGAGGCGGCCGAGGTGTTGCCGTGTTTATCAACCGTCACCACGACACGCTCGCTGTTCATGCGCAGTTTCTTCGCGGTCGCGTTAATAATACGAATATTGGCCTGGTGCGGCACCAGCCAGTCAATATCGGTCTTTTCAAGATTGTTCGCCGCCAGGGTTTCATCCACAATCCGGCCGAGTGTATTAACAGCCATCTTGAAGACTTCATTACCCTTCATGCGCATGTAGGCAGTGCCGTTTTCGATCTTGCTGTAACCGGATGAGACACCACCATCAACGGTGAGCAAATCCTCATACTGGCCATCGGCATGCAGGTGCGTGGATAACACGCCCGCTTCATCGCTGGCTTCGAGGATAACCGCGCCGGCACCGTCGCCAAACAGGATGCAGGTACCACGGTCACTCCAGTCGGTAATGCGCGACATCGTTTCGGCACCGATCACCAATGCGCATTTGTGGCTGCCGCTTTTGATAAACTTGTCTGCCACACCGAGCGCGTAGACAAAGCCGGTGCAGACCGCCTGGATGTCAAAGGCTGTACAGCCATGAATGTCGAGGCGTTGTTGCAACAGGCAAGCGGTGCTCGGGAAGACCCTGTCCGGCGTTGTCGTTGCAACAATGATCAAATCAATATCACTGGCTGTTACCCCGGCGGCATCCATAGCCGCGCGCGCGGCCTCTTCGGCCAGGTCACAGGTTGTCTGTCCCTCGGCGGCGATGTGTCGTTCCTTGATACCGGTACGATCAGTGATCCACTCGTCAGTGGTATCAACCAGCTTCTCGAGGTCGTGATTGGTCAGCACTTTCTCTGGCAGGTAACTGCCTGTGCCCTTGATACGCGAAAACATTAGTCGTTATTCCGTTGCCCTGCTAACAAGGCCTCTAGTTGTTCACTGATTCTTTCCGGTACGCGGTTACGTACTTCGATAATGGCCTGGTTGATCGCCGTATTGAACGCCAGCACATCGGCACCGCCATGGCTCTTGATAACAATACCTTGCAGACCCAGCAGGCTGGCACCGTTATAGCGGCGCGGGTCAATTGTTTTACGAAAGCTGTTCAAGACAGGCATCGCCACTAATGCTACCAGCTTGGTCAGGATATTTTTGCTAAATGCTTCACGAATCTTCTGTGAAATCATTTTCGCCACACCTTCGCTGGCCTTCAGGGCAATATTGCCATTGAAACCATCGCAGACCACAACCATGGCCTTGTCGGCATAGATGCCATCGCCTTCGACGTAACCGACATAGTTGAGTTCACTATCGGCCAGCATGCGAGAGGCTTCCTTTATGCGTTCATTACCCTTGATTTCTTCTTCACCGATATTCAACAGCCCGACCGTCGGCTTGTCGATGTTATCGATGGCGCTGGCCAATACCGAACCCATTACGGCAAATTCAAAAAGGTTGTCGGCGCTGGCATTGACGTTGGCACCGAGATCCAGCATGTGGGCATGCCCGCCAACCGTGGGCAGGATGGCACAAATCGCCGGGCGGTCAACCGTGGAAAGCATTTTTAATACGAAGCGTGCTGTCGCCATCAATGCCCCGGTGTTGCCGGCGCTGACACAGGCATCGGCCATGCCCTCTTTCACCAGATTGATGGCCACGCGCATAGATGAGTCTTTTTTGTTACGCAAGGCATGCGAAGGCAGTTCACACATGGTTACTTGCTGAGAGGCATGCTTGACGAGTAAGCGCTCATCGGGTTCGCGATTGGCCTGTTGCAGGTGTTGACGAAGTATTTCTTCGTCACCAACAAGGATGAGTTTCAAGTCAGCATTGCTGGCCAGCGCCTGAAGCGCGGCAGGGATAACTACGGAGGGTCCGTAGTCGCCGCCCATAGCATCTAGTGAGATTGTAACGGGATCGCCCATTCTTATTATATTCCCCGGTAGTGACGGGCATAGTCGCCAGAAAACGCAACACGGCCCATTGAGCCGTGCTACGTATTATAAGGCAAACTTACCGAACTGGTCGGCAAACAATCAGTCGTTCTTGCCTGGTGCAACCTTGCGACCACGGTAATAACCGTCCGCGCTCACGTTATGACGACGATGGGTTTCACCTGTAGTGGGTTCGATAGACAACGTTGTGGCGGTCAATGAGTCGTGTGAACGACGCATGCCACGCTTTGACGGTGTCATCTTGTTCTTTTGTACGGCCATGATTCCTACTCCTGTACGCTTAACTTCGTAAAAAAATTAGTCCTTGCGGTTCTTCAGTCCCGCAAGCCTGGCAAAAGGATTCTCCCTTGCCTCGTCTTTTGTTGCGGCCTTTTCTGCCGCGGGCATCGTTTGTTCGCCACGCCCTTGAATAACCTCATTGCTGCCGGCCTGCTCTGCACAGGCCGTACCGGCCGGGTGTTTCGGGACGATCGGCAGATTCAACAGTATCTCGTCTTCCACCAGCTCGGAGACCGACAGTAACTGCTCATTCAGCAACAGTACTTCGCTCTCTTCGCCGTATTGTCCGGCCTCGGTCTCAGATTCAACAATCAGTAATTCGAACTCATTGTCGACAGGCCACAGCATGTCCTGCATGCAACGCTGGCACTGCAGGCCAACCTCTGCGCTTATGTGCCCGCGCACACAGGGGACATTGCGCTCGTTAATGCTGAACTCCAGCTCCACCGTCACATCGCCCGCGGCGATATCAACGGCATCCTTGAGCCGCGCCATACGTGACAGGGGCAATACTCCCTGCAATGCGCGCCCGGTACGGGCTAATCGCAGTGGTTCGATGTGCTCCGGCAAGCGGTCTTTCATAAGCCGCGCATAATAAAGCCCGGCACCCCGCCTGTCAAAGAAAAAATCCCCAAAAATCCGTCTGTTCCGTGTTTTGCGCCGGCAGTGGGCCAACTTGACTTTGGGGGGTGGATTCCCGTTCAATGGCCGTGTTAGCCAAGGGTGATATGGTAAGACCCGGTTTTTGCTACACCGCACAGGGGCTTTAGCTTTTGATAAAAAAAATACTCATAGCCAATCGAGGCGAAATCGCTGTGCGTATCGCACGAGCCTGTACCGAGATGGGTATCAAATCCGTGGCCATTTACGCCGATCCCGATCGCCACGGGCTGCATGTGAAAAAAGCCGATGAGGCCTACAATATTGGCCCGGATAGTATCGCCGGCTACCTGAACGCCCATCGCATCGTCAATCTGGCCGTGGCTACCGGTTGTGATGCCCTCCACCCGGGTTACGGATTTCTCTCTGAAAATCCGGAGCTTGCTGCAATTTGTGAACGCCGCGGCGTCAAATTTATCGGCCCCTCGGCCGAGGTCATCCACAAGATGGGGGTCAAGACGGAGGCACGTCGGCTCATGATCGAGGCCGGGATCCCGGTCACACCGGGGAGTGAAGGCAGCGTTGCCGACCTCGACGAGGCCCTGCAAATCGCCGCAGAAATTGGCTACCCCGTGATGATCAAGGCCAGTGCCGGCGGCGGTGGCCGGGGCATTCGCCGCTGCGACTCTGTGGCAGACCTGAATAAACAGTATGGGCGGGTGATCTCCGAGGTCACCAAGGCATTTGGCTCCGGCGAGGTATTCATTGAAAAATGTGTGGTTAAACCGCGCCATATCGAGGTCCAGATCCTCGGCGACAGCCACGGCAATGTCGTCCACCTCTTTGAGCGTGACTGTTCGATTCAGCGCCGCCATCAGAAACTCATCGAACTGGCCCCGTCGCCACAATTGAACGAGGAGCAACGGCAACGGATCTGCACGCTGGCCGTGAAGGCGGCCAGCACGGTAGGCTATCAGAATGCTGGGACAGTCGAATTTCTCATCGATTCCCGGGATGAGAGCTGCTACTTCATGGAAATGAACACCCGTCTGCAGGTCGAGCACACCATCAGCGAGCAGATCACCGGGATAGATATCGTTCGTGAGCAGATCCGCATCGCCGACGGCAAGCCATTGTCCTACCAGCAGAATGAGATCCAGCGGCGCGGCTTTGCCATGCAGTTACGCATCAATGCAGAAGACCCGCAGCATGACTTCCTGCCCTCTTTCGGGCGCATCACGCGCTATTTCGCCCCAGGGGGACCTGGCGTGCGCACCGACGCGGCTATCTATAGTGGTTACCAGATCCCGCCCTATTACGATTCGATGTGCGCCAAAATCATCGTCTGGGCACTGGACTGGCAACAATGCCTCGACCGTGGCACTCGGGCCCTGAAGGATACCGGGGTATACGGCGTCAAAACCACTATCCCCTATTACCTGGAGATCCTGAAGTCAGCCGATTTCCGCAGTGGCCATTTTGACACCAGTTTTGTCGAGGAACATCCGGAACTGACTAACTACTCGGTGCAACGCCCGCCCCGCGAGCTGGCAGTAGCCATCTCGGCGGCAATAGCCGCGCACCTTGGCGTCTAACAACAAGAGTCTTTCAGCATGACACAAGTCCATATCACAGATACGATTTTACGCGATGCCCACCAGTCACTCATTGCCACGCGCATGCGCACCGAGGATATGTTGCCAATTTGCGAACGCCTGGACCGTGCGGGTTACTGGTCGTTGGAGGTCTGGGGTGGCGCAACCTACGATGCCTGTCTGCGCTTTCTGAAAGAAGACCCATGGGAACGTTTACGTAAACTTCGCAAGGCATTACCTAACACGCGCCTGCAGATGTTATTGCGCGGGCAAAACCTGCTCGGTTATCGCCATTATTCAGATGATGTCGTCCGTGCCTTTGTTGAACGTAGCGCAGAAAACGGTATTGATGTGTTTCGCATCTTCGATGCCATGAATGATCTGCGTAACCTGGCGACGTCAATAGATGCCGTCAAAAAGGCCGGCAAGCATGCACAGGGTGCTATCTGCTACACCGTCAGCCCGGTTCACAGCCTCAGTGAGTTTGTCGAACAGGCCAAACAACTCGAAGCCATGGGCTGTGACAGTGTTGCAATCAAAGACATGGCGGGCCTGTTAACGCCCCTGGTGGTGGCCGAACTGACCGAGAAGATCACCGACGCACTTTCCATCCCCATGCACCTGCACTCCCATGATACAGCGGGTATGTCGAGCATGAATCACCTTGCGGCGGTTGTGCATGGCTGCCGGCATATCGATACCGCCATTTCCACCTTCTCGGGTGGCGCCAGTCATGCACCAACCGAAACCATGGTCGCGGCATTGCGGGATACCGAATTTGATACCGGGATGGACCTCGAACTGTTGCAGGAGATCGGTTTTTACTTCAAGGAGGTTCGCAGTACCTATCATCAGTTTGAATCCGAGATGACCGGCCTGGATACACGCGTACAGGTAAACCAGGTGCCCGGCGGGATGATCTCCAACCTGTCCTCGCAACTGCGCGAACAAGGGGCCCTGGATCGCATGAACGATGTCTTGCATGAGATTCCACGCGTGCGGGAAGACCTTGGCTATCCACCACTGGTCACACCGACCTCGCAGATTGTCGGCACCCAGGCGGTGCTAAATGTTTTAACCGGCGAACGCTACAAGACGATAACCAACGAGGTGAAGTTTTACCTGCAAGGACGCTATGGCAAGGCCCCTGGCGAGCTGAATGCCACGGTCCGCCGTCAGGCGATTGGCACTGAAGATATTATCGATATACGCCCGGCCGACCTGCTGAAAGACGAGATGCATACACTACGCTGCGAAATCGGTGAGCTGGCCAAAAACGAGGAAGACGTGCTCAGTTATGCCATGTTCCCCGAGATAGGCCGCGAATTTCTGGAGCAGCGAGCCAATGATACCCTGGTGCCAGAGTCCCTTGAGCCACCACACAACAAGGATGATGGCCCACATACCGCCCCGATTGAATTCAACGCGACCGTACATGGTGAGCATTATCACATCAAGGTTACCGGTGCCGGCCACAAGGGCCAGAACCAGCGTCCCTTTTATGTCAGCGTTGATGGTGTGCCAGAAGAAATCCTCATCGAGACACTCGATGAGATGATGATCATGGAGAACGGTAGTGAAGTGCCTGCGACCGCGCAGCGTGGCAGCAAGCGTCCGCGGGCGACCAGTCCCGGGCATCTCACAACCTCGATGCCGGGCAGCATTGTTGACGTGCTCGTCGAGATCGGCAACGAGGTCAAGGCCGGTGATGCCATCCTGATTACCGAAGCCATGAAGATGGAAACCGAAATCCAGGCCCCTATTTCAGGTATAATCAGCGCAATCCATGTTGCCAAGGGCGACAGCGTCAACCCCGATGAAGCACTGGTTGAGATAACATAACGACCCTTCAGGTTTGAGTCCACTCCAGTAAATAAGCACATGAACAAGAACAACACTACACTGCCACTTGTACTTGGCTCGACCTCTCCCTTTCGCCGTGAGCTCCTGCAAAAACTCGGTCTGCCGTTTGAAACGGCCGCCCCGGATATTGATGAGTCACGCCAGGAAAATGAGAGCCCGGAACAACTCGTCGCCCGTCTCGCTGAAGCCAAGGCCCGTGTCGTTGCCAGGAAATTCCCCCAGGCCCTGATCATTGGTTCAGATCAAGTTGCGGTTAACGCGGGTGAGATACTCGGCAAGCCGCTTACGCATGCGCGCGCCGTTCAGCAGCTACAAAATGCCTCGGGAAAGACGGTGCGCTTTCTTACCGGGCTCTGCCTGTACAACAGCGCAACAGACCGGACACAGTGTGAAGTCGTACCCTTTGATGTCGTCTTTCGCAAGCTGACACTCGAGCAAATCGAGAATTATCTAACTCGCGAGCAGCCTTACCAGTGTGCGGGCAGTTTCAAGTCAGAGGCGCTCGGCATTGCCCTGTTTGAAAGACTCGAGGGAGAAGACCCGAACAGCCTGATTGGTTTACCACTAATCAGGCTGGTGCGCATGCTGGAAAATGAAGGCGTGAAGGTTTTATAAAATTGATGATTGATGATTGAGGATCGATGATTAAATATCAGCAGGAACCATCGTGCCGTTCATCAATCATCAATTTATTTTAGCTGTAGTGATTCGAGACCGGCCGAGGTAGAAATACTTTTCCCCATTGAGGCGCCAAGCCGCTCGGCAAAACGATCCAGGATATTGGGACGGACTGTGTAGTCAACGATTTTTTCCGCACCGATAATTTCTCGTGCTACATAACTACTACTGCCGAGGGCGTCGACCAGGCCGAGTTCAAGACTCTTTTCCCCTGACCAGATATAACCACTAAACAGTTTTTCATCATCGGCAAGACGATCCCCGCGCCCGTTTTTAACAACGTCAATAAATTGCGTATGCAGGTTATCAAGTTGCTTTTTGATATGCGCCACTTCTTCATTCTTTAATGGAGAAAAGGGATCGAGGAAGCCCTTGTGTTCACCGGCGGTCAGCAGACGGCGTTCAACCCCCAGCTTTTCCATCGTGCCGGTAAAGCCAAAGCCATCCATAAGCACACCGATTGAACCGACCAGGCTGGCCTTGTCAGCGTAGATTTGGTCTGCCGCCGCGGCAATGTAATAGCCCCCCGAGGCACAAATATCGCTGATCACCGCATAGAGCACCTTGTCCGGGTACTTGCTGCGCAGACGAACAATTTCGTCATTGATATAACCGGCCTGCACGGGGCTGCCACCGGGGCTGTTGATGCGCAGGATAACGCCGGCGGCATGGTCGTTTTTGAATGCCTTGCGCAGTGCCGTGATGACATTGTCCGCACTGGCCTCAGCGTCATCGGCAATGACGCCTCTGACTTCGATAAGTGCTGTGTGTGTGCCTATTTCGATACTGGCTTGCCGTTCACCAACAATAAGCAGCGCCAGGAAACTGAACAACCAGATCAGCACCAGTCCCCGAAACGCCAGTGTCCAGCGACGTGCCCGCCGCTGCTCCTGGATCGCCGCAAAGGCCAGTTTGTTGATCGTCTCGCGTTCCCAGTTTTCGTCGTTTTGCTGCTCACTCATGATCTTTGTTCCATGTTTTTATTTGTTGAAATTCCCGGGCCAATCATAGCAGGATTCAGGCCGTATGCGCATGCAGCCAACTACTTAGTTTTTCCATACTCGACAGGCAGGCCAGTGGTTTGTGTTGCTGCAGGCGCTCACAGTCATGCACCCCGTAACTCACAGCCAGGCCATGCGTACCCGCATTCCGCGCCATCGCCATATCGTACTCGGTATCACCAATCATCAGGGTTCTGGCCGGCTCGACGTTTAGTTCCTGCATGAGTTCATGCAGCATATGCGGTTGCGGTTTCGAGCCGGACTCATCCGAACAGCGACTGGCATGAAAAAAATCACCATAACCCGTATCGGCAAATACCCGTTCCAGTCCGACCCGGCCCTTGCCGGTCGCGACGGCGAGTTTCAGGCCCCTGTCTCGCATGGCCTGCAGCAGGGCCAGGGCGCCGTCAAAGAGCTCGGACTTAACCCGGTTTACCTCAACGTAATGATAGCGATAACGTTCACACAGGGTCTCGGTCACCACCTGGTCGGCCTGGGGATAAAGCACCTGCATGGCCTCCCTCAGGCCTAAGCCGATAATGTCACGATAACGATGCTGGCCAAGATCCTCAAGACCGGTATCCACGGCGGCGGCGGACAGCGAGGCGACAATATGCTCGACCGAATCCATCAGGGTACCGTCCCAGTCAAAGACCAGTAATTCAAATTCATGTTTCATATTCAACTCATGCCTGCCCTGCTTCGAGCGCGTCCAGCACGGCGCCCAACTCATTATCAAGCGGGGCAATAATATCCATCGGCTGGTTGCTGCCGGGGTGGGTAAACTCAAGCCGGTAGGCGTGTAAAAATAACCGTTTCAGGCCATATTGCTTCAAATCACGGTTGCAGACCTGCTTGCCGTACTTCTCATCACCAGCCACGGGGTGGCCAATGTGGGCGGCATGCACACGTATTTGATGGGTACGGCCGGTGAAGAGTTCAACTTCCATATAACTCGCGGCCTTGAAACGACTAATGGGCTTGAACAGGGTATGGGCCGATTTACCCCTTTCGTCAACGCGGACAATTCGCTCCCCTGAACTCAGGGTATTTTTATACAAGGGGGCTCTTTCATGATGCGTGCCCAGGTCCCATTGCCCGCAAACGAGGGCCCGGTAATGCTTGCGGATACTGTCGCCGCGCAGTTGTTCATGCAGGGCGCGCAGGTAACTGCGCTTCTTCGCCACCAGCAGCAGGCCCGAGGTTTCCCGATCAAGACGGTGCACCAGTTCGAGATACGGTGCCGTTGGCCGCGAGGCGCGTAATAGTTCGATAAGGCCAAAGCTCAGGCCACTGCCGCCATGAACAGCCAGACCACAGGGCTTGTTTAGAATGAGCAGCCCCTTGTCTTCGAACAGGATTGCCGCCTCGAGACGATCGATCTGGAACTGCGGGGGGGCCGGCGCGGTCGGTTTTTCCTCCATGCGGATGGGCGGGATCCGGACCTGGTCACCTGCCTTGAGGCGGTATTCCGGCTTGCAGCGTCCCTTGTTGACCCGTACCTCGCCCTTTCGCAGGATACGATAGATACGGCTCTTTGGTACACCTTTTAGCTTTGTAATCAGGAAGTTATCTATGCGCTGACCTGCCTGCTCCGGCTCGATATCAATGAAATGCACGCCCTGGCGAGGCGTGTCTGAGTGGGCAGGTAGTTTCGTGTTCATGGCCGGCATAATACCAGCTTAAGTCATTGATTGATGCTACGGGGCATCGCTGCTATATTAAAGGCGTCCGACTGGAGATATTTCAGCGGCTTATAGCTGAAGCCGATGGGGCCGGCAGCGCCACGCGCGCCGACATCCACAGCAACAGACAATTAACACGTGGCCCGACGTGGTGCGATCAGGCGACGTAAATATTACCGCTCCGATGTGAACGGTATCGCGATGAACAACGCCGTGTTGGCAAACCCGACATGGCCGGAAATAATCAACCGCTCGAGCAACACAGGGTGGTCAGGAAAACAATTACAGCGGAGAGCGACTGACACCGCCCCGCAGAATAACACTGGCCTTGATAGCCGATGATGTAATGTTTTGCACCTGAAGACCGTCGAGGCAATCTGTCATGGCGGTCTCTTTCCTGATCATACCTGTGCAGTGTCATGACTGCTTTGCTCGTGCATGACAACAGGATTACCACACAATGAAGAGAATGCTTATTAACGCAACTCAGCAGGAAGAGTTGCGTGTTGCACTCGTCGATGGCCAGTCACTCTACGATCTGGATATTGAAACCCCTTCCAAAGAGCAAAAAAAATCTAATATCTACAAGGGCAAGATCACCCGGGTTGAACCCAGCCTTGAGGCCGCCTTTGTGAATTACGGCACCGAACGTCACGGTTTCTTGCCACTCAAGGAAATTTCCCGCAGCTACTTCAAGGAACAGCCTGAAGCCGGCAAACGCGGCAAGATCTCCGACATGGTCAGAGAAGGTCAGGAAATCCTTGTCCAGGTAGACAAGGAAGAGCGCGGTAACAAGGGTGCGGCACTGACGACCTTCATCAGCCTCGCCGGACGTTACCTGGTGCTGATGCCGAATAACCCGCGTGCCGGTGGCGTATCTCGACGTATCGAGGGTGAGGATCGCAGCGAGATTCGTGATGCCATGGCCGCCCTGACCATTCCGGAAGGCATGGGCCTGATTGTGCGCACCGCCGGCGTGGGCAAAAGCCATGAAGAATTACAGTGGGATCTTGATTACCTGCTGCAGCTTTGGACCGCCATTGAAGAGGCCTCTAACCAGCGCCAGGCACCCTTCCTCGTTTATCAGGAAAGTAACGTTATTATCCGCGCTATACGCGACTACCTGCGTAAGGATATCGCCGAGATCCTGATCGACAGCGAGGAAGTCTACAAAAAGGCCCGCGATTTTATCTCGCTGGTGATGCCGAATAACCTGCAGAAGATCAAGTTTTATGATGACAGCATCCCGCTGTTTAGCCGTTACCAGATCGAAACCCAGATCGAATCCGCCTTCCATCGCGAAGTGACACTGCCCTCCGGTGGCTCGGTCGTCATCGATCATACCGAAGCGCTCGTGTCGATTGACATCAACTCGGCACGCGCGACCAAGGGTACGAACATCGAAGATACCGCGCTGAACACGAACCTCGAGGCCGCCGACGAGATCGCCCGCCAGTTGCGCCTGCGCGACCTCGGCGGCCTCGTCGTGATCGATTTCATCGACATGATGCAGTCACGCAACCAGCGCGAAGTCGAGAACCGCATGAAAGAGGCGCTCAAGCAAGACCGCGCCCGCATCCAGGTCGGTCGCATCTCCCGCTTTGGCCTGTTGGAAATGTCACGCCAGCGTCTGCGTCCCTCACTCGGCGAATCCAGCCAGATCACCTGCCCACGCTGTAATGGCCAGGGCACGATCCGTGGCGTGGAATCACTCGCCCTGTCAATTCTGCGTATCGTTGAAGAAGAGGCGATGAAGGACAAGACCGCACGCATTATTGCGCAGGTGCCGGTCGATGTAGGGACCTTCCTGCTGAATGAAAAACGTTCCATCATCCACACTATCGAGAGCCGACACGGTATCAACGTCACCATGGTTCCGAACACCAGTCTGGAGACCCCGCGTTTCGAGATCCAGCGTGTGCGCGAGGCCGAGACCGGCGAGGCCGAGTTCAAGGTATCCAGTTACGACATGGCGGCAACGGAAACCCCGGACGCCGAAATCGTCGTTTCCGACACCAAGCCTCGCATTGAAGAACCGGCCGTAAAGAGCATTATTCCGACCGCCCCCCCGCCGTCCGCGGCAACAGAAACTGTCGCACCCAAGGCAAGCCCGACTGAAAAGAACGAAAGCGGCTTTATCAAGCGCCTGTTCGGTAACCTGTTCGGCAATGGTGGAGAAGCCGCCACCCCGCAAAAGGAACAGAAGGCTCCGGAAAGGACACCTGAAGGTGGTGCGCCCCGTCGAGGCAGCCGCGGTACACCGCGCCGGG
>NZ_JAVVES010000026.1:0-34408 GCF_032250955.1 Sulfuriflexus sp.
ACCCTCCAATTTCCAGAAAACTATCTCTATTGCTCCAAATTCGCTATATTTTTACCCACTAATTTTTCCGAAGAGCCAAATTTTGCTCCTCTGGATAACGGACCCCATTCCGGCTTTTAATGCTGAAATGATAAGAACCGTTATTCAATCCAGCGCCGGGTAGTCTATGTAGCCTTTCTCGTCACCGCCGTAAAAGGTCTCGGGGTCCGGGGTATTCAACGGTGCATCCTGTCGATAGCGTTCGACGAGGTCCGGGTTGGCGATGAACGGCTTGCCGAATGACACCATGTCGGTGGCATTCGCCGCTATTGCGGCCTGGGCTCGCGCCTTGTCATAGCCGTTATTGGCCATGTAGTAGCCGTCGAACTGCTCACGAATCTGCCGGTAGTCGAGTACGCCCTCGCCCTTCATCATGTCGCCTTCCACCACGTGCAGGTAGCCAAGGCCCTTGCCGCTGAGGGCATTGGCGACATAATTGAAGGTCGCCTGGGGATCGCTGTCGTGCATGTCATTGAAACTGTTTTCCGGGGAGATGCGCACGCCGACGCGGGCTGCCGGCCAGCTCTCCAGGACGGCGGCGAGTACTTCGAGCAACAGGCGGCTACGGTTTTCCAGGCTGCCGCCATACTCGTCGTCACGCCGGTTGCTGCCATCGCGCAGGAACTGGTCCAGCAGGTAGCCATTCGCGGCATGGATCTCGACGCCGTCGAAGCCGGCCTCTTTGGCACGCGCGGCGGCATGGCGGTATTGCGCGACCACGCCGGGGATTTCCTCGGTGCGCAGGGCACGGGGTTCAACGTAGGGCTTCATGCCCTCGAAGGTCACGGCCTCGCCTGCGGGCTTGATCGCCGATGCCGACACGGGCTGCTGCTGATCGGGCAACAGGTCGGGGTGGGAAATCCGGCCGCAGTACCAGAGTTGCAGGAACATAAGCCCGCCCTTCGCGTGCACGGCCCCGGTTATCTGCTGCCAGCCCCGCACCTGTTCATCGCTGTGGATGCCGGGTGTTGCCGGGTAACCGATCCCTTCCGGTGAGACCTGGGTGGCCTCGGCGATGATGAGACCGGCACTGGCACGCTGCGCATAATAGGTGACGTTCATGGCCTGCGGCACATTACCCGGCATGGCGGCGCGGTTGCGCGTCAGTGGTGCCATGACAATGCGATTGGGCAGGGTCAGGTCGCCAGGGGTGATCGGGGTGAATAAGTCCGGGGTTGTCGTTGTGCTCATTGTGTCAATGTCTCCCTGAGGGTGATGGGTTAGTGAAGAGTCGCATTAACCCGAACGGTTTACAGACCAGCGGATACGCTCATGTTATGCAGGCCGGGCTGCGCATCGGCTTGTTCGAATAATCATACAAGCAAACAATGCGCATTGGTATGCGGGACAGGCGCAGGCTCGACACAAGGTGAGTAAAAACACTTCGTCGATCACCGGTGCATGGTCTGTTCCCTTATGCTCCCTTGATGTATTTCAACAGCGGGGAGAGTGCCGGTGCCTGGATTAACAGGGAAAACAAAACCACGCCATAGGTAATGGACTGGATCGTATACCAGGCCTCAAATTCAAGCGGCAGTGACAGGGCAAGTGCAACCGCGACGACGCCACGCAGCCCGCCCCAGTTAACCATAAGCTGTTGTTTGCCGGTGATGGGGGCAATGCCAGGCAGTTTTCCCAACCAGGGCAAGGTGCTATACACACCCACGGCCCGTGCCACCAGCACGGCGAGGATGCCGATCAACATACCCAGCCACATGTCGCTGAACATGCTCAGGTTGATCGTCAGACCGACGAGCAAAAATACAAACGCATTGGCAATGAATGCCAGAAAGCGCCAGGTAAACAGCATGTGCCTGCCTTCCTCTCCAGGGTTTTTTTCGGCAACCCAGCCGAGGCACAGGCCACAGCTCAATACCGCCATCACACCTGATACATGCAACCATTCCTCGGCACCGATAAAGGCCAGGTAGGCAAAGGCGAGACTGACACTGGTGCACAGGATCGCATTGCCCATCCATTGATAGGCCAGCAAGGCAAGCAGCCCCAGCACCAGGCCAAAGGCAATCCCGCCGAAGAATACATACAGAAAAGACCAGATCGGCTCCGACCAGCCAGGCTGCTGTGCCGGTTCCATAGCGATGCTCATTAACAGACCGAACAGGACAATCGCGATGGCGTCATTGAACAGGCTTTCACCTTCCATCAGCACACCGAGCCGTTCTGATACCTTGAAACGCTTGAACGTATCCAGGACGGCTACCGGGTCAGTAGCGGACAACAGAGCCCCGCAGACAAGGGCCGCGATCCAGGGAAACCCGGTATGATTGATGCCGTAATAGAGAATAGTCGCGATAATGCCGGCAGACAGCAACATAACCGGAATGGCCAGCACCAGCACGGTGGCAAGGTTGCGTAACAGTGCACGGCTGTTGATGTTCAGTGCCGACTCGAAGATCAGCAACGGCAGGAAGATCTTGAAGATCAGATCTTCAAAGTGGTACCAGCGCAGCCCCGTGTCAAATTCCAGTACCTCGATGAGTTGTGATGTCAGAAACCCCATCACCAGAAGCAGGGCGCTGAAGGGCAACCGCAGTTTTTCGGCCAGCGGATGAGTCATTGCTGCCAGCAACAGCATGACTATAAACATAAATATGATGTGGCCGATATCCATAGGCAATAAATGAACCGTCACGCTTGTAATTATTAACTGCTATGACATCAGGCAGTAACGAAAATTCATTTTAGCCCGGAGCCTGCAGCCGGCCTGCGCCGCTATGAGAAGTATTACCTATTCCAGCAACCAGTGCTTGACTGCATGCATGACACTTTTTCCCTGTGCCTCGCTTGCCGCCGATTTATAAGGCCTGGTGATAATCCCTGTTTGCGTCCGGTATACGGAATATACCTTGTTCGCATCTATGTCCTGATAGGTTGCGTTACCGTATTCCGCATCAATGAAAAAGAACAGGAAACCGTGTTCATAAACCTTCTCAAAGGGATCCGCTATCGCCGCTTCCGAGAGCGCATGGGATAATTTCTTATTGTTATTCTGCTCGGCAATGTTTTTATAACGGCCACTTAACCTGTCCAGCTTATAGCGCGCATCAAAACCCAGTACATTTGCCCACGGGGCAAGCTTCAGAAACCTTACATCAACCTGCCATTGGTCGCCGAACAGCGGGTATTCATGTGTGCTCCCGGCAAGCAGGTTTTCAAAGGTCGCAGTGTATGCGTTCTTCCCAGTTGCCACGAAAGACAGTCTTGCTATTTCCTTTTCATCGCCAAGCCGCGTATAGGTCAGCACGCCGGCAAACATGGTCAGTACATTCAGGCCGACAAGCAGGGCCAGTAACAAAAATGATATTTTCACGGTTCTTAACATGTGCGCAGGTCCCCGGCGGTATCCACATCATGCAACACGCCCGCATCGTCGCTGTGGATCACCACGAGCTGATCATGCTGTGCCTGCAGGATAGCACGGGCGCCGCTGTCGCCGTCGAGACCGGCAAGGGCTTCGTGAAAGCGCGCACTGAATGCCACCGGGTGGCCGCGCTGTTGCTGATAAAAAGGCGCGGCGAGCACGGCCCCGGCATGCAGGGCAGCAACAAGCTGTTGCGTGGTGGCGGCACTGACATACGGCATGTCGGCCGGCAACAGGCACCAGCCGTGACTGTCTGCACTGGCCTTGACCGCGCAGGCGATCGAATGCCCCATGCCCCTGTCGGGTTGCGGGTTGCTTACCCATTCAATGCCCAGTGTCTGCAGGCAGGCCTGCATGGCCTTGTCGTCCGCGCGCACGACGGCGATGCGACGATCACAGGGCGCCAGTGCGGCGGCACTGTGTGCGATGAGTGGCTGACCGTCTATCTCGTGTAACAGCTTGTTGGCACCAAAGCGGCTGCTGGCACCGGCGGCCAGCAGAACACCGGTTATCTCAGGCATGCTGAACCCCGGCCTGCGGCAATGCTTGCGCGGCCTGGTTACGTGCTTCGATCAGGGCCGCGGTGATGGCGATGGCGATCTCGGCCGGTGTGCGGCTGCCGATGTCGAGCCCGACCGGGCCGTGCAGCCTGGCGAGCTGCGCCTGACCCAGGCCCATACGTTGCAGGCGCTGTAGTCGGGCCTGCTGGTTCTTGCGCGAGCCCAGCGCGCCGACATAAAAGGCCCCGGTATTCAGCGCGGCGGCGAGGGCCTCGTCTTCGAGTGGCGGCGCGTGTGCGAGGGCCAGCACCACGGTATGCGCTTCCGGCGCGAACCCTTGTATGCAGGTGGCGGGTGGCGTGGTCACGAATGCCGCGCCGTCCACTTCCCAGCCAGTGGCATACTCGGGCCGCGGGTCACAGATGGTGACGGCGTAATCAAGTGTCAGTGACAGTTCGGCGACGCGCCGCGCCAGTTCACCGGCACCGATGATCAACAGGCGCCAGGCCGGGCCAAACACCTTGTGCAGGTTGTCGCCGTCAAAGCGCAACAGCGTGTCCGTGTCCGCCGCGTGCAAGCTGGTCTCGCCGGTGTTGAGGCAGACGCGGCGCAGGATGCGTTCACCGGCTGCCATGCGCGCCAGGACCTGGCGCAGTTGTGCCGGGGTATCGAGCGTTTCCACCACCAGCTCGAGACGGCCGCCGCACGGCAGACCAACCCGCCGGGTCGCCCCGCTGGAGATGCCGTATTCGAGCGCTTGCGGTAACGACTGTACAAAATCCCCGCGCAGGACCCGCTGCACGAGATCGTCCTCGACACAACCGCCGGAGACAGAGCCCACAAAACCGCCCTCGGCATGGATTGCCATCATGGCACCCGGGCGTCGGGGTGATGAGCCCCAGGTGCGCACGACGGTGGCCAGTGTCACGACGCTGCCGGCCTCGAGCCAGTCGATGGCCGTGCGCAGGACCTCGGTATCGGTGTTTGACAGCATCAGGCCGATAGCCGGATCGGCAGGCTGCGCACGCGCTTACCTGTCAGGGCAAAGACCGCATTCGCCACGGCGGGGGCCGCCGGGGGCACACCGGGCTCACCCACGCCACCGGGGTTTTGCTCGCTATGGATGATGTGCACCTCGATCGCCGGGCATTCATCCAGCCGTAGCAGCGGATAGTCATCAAAGTTGGTTTGCTGAACCTGGCCGTTGTCGATGGTGATGGCCCCTTTGAGAGTCGCGGTCAGGGCATAGACGATGCCGCCTTCCATTTGCGCGCGGATGGTATTCGGGTTGACGTTGATGCCGCAGTCAACCGCGCAAATGATCCGATGCACCCGCACCCGACCCTTGTCGATGGAGACTTCCGCCACCTGGGCCACATAGCTGGCAAAGGATTCCGCGACGGCCACGCCCTGCGCCACGCCTGCCGGCAGCGATTTTCCCCAGCCGGCCTTTTCCGCGGCCAGTTCGAGCACCGCGGCGTGCCGCGGATGCTCACCCATGAGGGCCAGCCGTGCAATGACCGGGTCCTGCCCGGCGAGGTGGCAGAGCTCGTCAAAAAAGCACTCGGTAATAAAGGCATTTTGCGAACTGCCCACCGAACGCCAGAAACCAACCGGCACCGGTGTGTTACTCATGGCATAGGTCACGCGCATATTATCGATCTGGTAGGGGATGTTTTTTGCGCCCTCGGTGCTCGACCAGTCATGCCCTTCGGCGGCACTTTCCGGGGCTACGCGCGCGAGGATGGAGGGTCCGGCAATACGGTGTTCCCAGGCGACAATCCTGTTATCGGCATCCACGCCGCCGCGCAGGACGTTATACGTGGCGGGCCGGTACTGATCGTGCATCGTGTCATCTTCCCGCGTCCAGATGACCTTCACTGGCCGGCCCATCAGTTTGGAACACTCCACCGCGTCAACGATGAAATCAGTTTCCGAGCGCCGGCCGAAACCGCCACCGAGAAACGTCGTATGCACCTTGACCTTGTCACGCGACAAGCCGGTAATGCGCATGGCTGTCTCTTGCGTGACCGTCTGCCCCTGCGTAGGCGCATACACATCACAACCATCGGCGCGTACGTCGGCGGTGGCGTTCATCGGCTCCATGCAGGCATGCGCCTGGTAGGGCACGGTATAGATCGCTTGCAGGGTTTTCGTGTTATCCAGTTTCGCCAGCACCGCCGCGACATCACCATCGTCACGCTCGACCAGGCCGTTATCGACAGCGGCCTTGAACTGCGCCTCGATAGCGGCCGAGTCGAGTGCTGCATTATCGCCTGTGTCCCACTCGATACTGAGGGCATCGCGTCCCTGCTTTGCGGCCCAGAAGTGTTCGGCGATCACCGCGACTCCAGTGCTGATGGCCTCCACGCGCACAATGCCGGGCACAGCGAGCGCCTTGCTGGCATCAAACGACTTGACGCTGCCGCCGAGTACCGGGCAACGGGCAACGGTAGCGGTGAGCAAACCGGGCAACTGCACATCCATGCCAAACACGGTGACCCCGTTGACCTTGTCCGGGATATCGAGTCGCGGTAATGGCTTGCCAATCAGGACAAACTCATCCGGTTCCTTGAGCAGCACGGCATCCGGCACAGGCAGTTCGGCAGCGGTTTCTGCCAGCGCCCCGTAAGACAGGCGGCGCTTGCTTGCCTCGTGCAGGACTTCGCCGTTACGCGTCGTGCATTCATTCACGTCGACTAACCAGGTGCGCGCGGCGGCCTGCAATAACACCTCGCGGCCGGTCGCGCCGGCTTTGCGTGCAATGCTCCAGAAACCGCGAATGGCGGTGCTGCCCCCGGTATGCTGACGGCCAAGCAGCGGGTTGGTGAAGGCCTCGTCTGCCGGCGCGTGCTCGGCATGTACACTGGACCAGTCGGCATCAAGCTCGTCGGCGATTAGCATGGCGATGCCGGTCAGTGTGCCCTGCCCCATTTCCGAGCTGCCGACGCGGATGGTGACGCGGTTATCGAGGTGAACCGTAAGCCAGGCATTAGGCGTAAACGAGATCGGTGCGGCGGCCGCTTCGTCGCCGGGCAACGGGGTGGGAGGTGGTGAGGGAGGTTCCGGTGCCGGGGGTGGTTCCTGCTCGCAGCCGCCAAGGGAAAAGCCAATCACCAGGCCACCTCCGCTGGCGAGACCGATTTTGAGAAAGTCGCGCCGCGTCAGTTTGATTTCTTGCATGTCACACCTCCTTGTTCTTGCTGGCCGCCAACTCCACCGCCTTCATGACCGCGGTGCGGATACGCGGGTATGTGCCACAGCGGCACAACACCTCGCCCATGGCCTCCTCGATATCGGCCTGGCTCGGCTCCGGGTTACGGTCCAGCAGGGCCGCGGCCGTCAATATCTGCCCGGACTGGCAATAGCCGCACTGCGGCACTTCTTCCTCTATCCAGGCCTGCTGCACGGGATGGGAGCGATCTGGCGATAAACCTTCAATGGTGGTGATCTGTTTGCCGGCCACCGCCGAAAGTGGCGTCACGCAGCTGCGCACCGGCTTGCCATCTACCAGCACCACGCAGGCGCCGCAGATCGCGATGCCGCAGCTAAACCTGGTGCCGGTGAGTTGCAGGCCGTCGCGCAAGGCCCAGAGTAAAGGGGTATCAGACTCCATGGCCACATCTTGACGTTCGCCATTGATATTGAGTTCCACCATGCTTGCTCTCCTTGCTGAACCATGACCAAAAGAAAGCCTTAACCTAGCACACTCATGCAGGCTTTAGGATAGGGGGAATTCAGCCGCCCGTGTCATTGCCAATCATTTCGGTTGCCCGGCCAGCATGGCCTGGATTTCACTGAGTGTGGCCTGGTACTCGGCGCGGTGAGGACCACCAAGTTCAAGCGCCCGCTGCACGTGCAGGAGCGCCTGTTTGAAATCGCCTTGTCTGGCCAGCACCTGCGCCAGGTTATTGTGTGCCGGGGCATAATCAGCGTGTGCCACCGTCACCGCCCGGAAATGCTGCCCGGCTTTCTGCATGTCGCCCTGCGCAAAGCGGGCGTTGCCGGCGCCCATATGCAGTTCACGACTGGCCGGCCATTGCCTGAGTCCGGCGGCATAGGCCCGGTTCAACACGGACCAGTTTTTTAATTCCTCAAAACCCATGATTGCCTTGAGGTAACGCCACGCCTCGGGGCGCGCCGGGAGCTGGCCGGGCGGCAAGGCAATCAGGGCCCAGTGCCGGCCACGCTGCCAGGTTCTCTCAAAGGTTTGTATCTTGATCTCGTAACGCCGGCTCGTACCGGAGCGTAACAGGAGTGTCTGTTTCTGCAGGTTATAGCCGATTAACACGGCATAGTGCCAGGCGGGGTACCAGCTCAGCCCCTGGTTTTGTAATACCAGCACCGGCCGGCCGTGACGCAGCTCATGCAGGACCGCATCCAGCCGCGGGGGAAGTACATAGGGGATCAGGCCCTGCCCGCGGGTGGCAGCCAGTAACTCGATTTGCAGGCTGCCCTGGCGGTCCGGGATATAGATTTGCGAAGTTAGCTGTTCAGGACGAATATCGACGCCTGCGGCTTGCAGCAAGGTCGCGAGTGCGGCTGGACCGCACTGGTATCGCGTCTGCGGAAAGAAGGGGGTATCGGTCAGTTCAACCGGTGTGGCAAAATCCTCTGCCACCGGGTGTAACAACTGCTCGCTTTGTGGCGTCACGGCACAGGCGGTTAAGAGTAATAATATGAAAAGACCACCTGCTGCTCTGCAGGTGGCCCGGTAACTCAATTGCATGAACAGGCTGTCCGTCAGATCCCGGGAAAGATATCCGTGACGCCGGCAACATCGAGTAAGATGAAAATCAACAGCACCAGGACCACGGCCTCGAGAACACCCGCGCCCGCAGGCATATTATGCATATTCGCGGCCATCACTCGCAGTTCTTCCGTGGTCATATTATCAACGCGTAGCTGGGCGGCCTCGATATCAACATTCATGCCGACGAGTTGCTCGCGTACTTCATCTTTTGCCAGCCATGCCTGAACCTGTTCACGCTCGAGCACGAGCTGCTGCTCGCCGACCAGATCCGGTGTAGTGACGAGCCCGGCATAACTGACGGAATTAAGGCTCATGCTCAATAACATCACGGCCAGGATACTGCCGCATAAACGTTGTACTTTACGAAAATAAAACATGCTTATCCCTCTTGTTCTTGTCTAGTGTTCATGTTTGAAGATGCCGGCAGGTATTGTTACCGGCACATATTTGTTATTGAGACGGCTTCTAAAAAACACTTAAACGCGGTTCCCTGTTAAATCCATACTAGGCTCCATTTCCCGCCAGGTCCATACGTAGTTTTCTCGCGGCAAGGCAATGACAATAACAATAAACATCTCGAACAAAAGGAACTAAATCACATTTGAGCTTTATTGATGCAGCAAACCGGGAACGGTAATAAACCTTACCAGTACAGGTCCAGGGTCTGGTCATCATTCAATGCCACCCGGGTGCCGAGCTTTTTGCCCTCCCGATTCAGCATGTCCCTTAACCATGTCGCGTCTTCGCGGGTGGCCCGCTGGATGCGAAAGCGGCGGGTCTGGGTAGGAACCATGTGCAGACGAGTGAGCCTGCCGGTCACCGCGTCCATACTCGGGAAATACATCAGGGCCAGCTCACCGCGGAACGCTTCATGTCCGCTGATGCCTTCATAGTCATTAAGGAAATCGCCGCAGCCATAAAAAACCGGCTTGTGTTTGTAGACCTCGATGCCTTTCGGGTGATGCGAGGAATGACAGTAGAGGATATCCACACCTGCCTCGTCGATCAGGCCATGGGCAAAGTGTGTCTGCTCGGCGGGGATCGCATAGCCCCAGTTACCACCCCAGTGGATGGACATCACCACAATATCGCCCGCTTGTTTCCGTTGGCGAATTTGCCCGGCAAGCTGCGCGAGGGTCGCCGAGGAGAAATCGTTCAGACGATTGACGCCAGGCCGATCTTTAGTCGCAGCCCAGTTCGCGGTGACCCCGCTCGATTCATGCCCGAAAGAATACACGAGCACCCTGCCCTTGCCGTTTACCGGCATGATGGCAGGCACCTGAGCCGTCTCTATATCCTCGCCTGCGCCTGCCGTGCTTATGTGCGCTGCCTGCAGGGTCTGCAACGTCTCTGCCAGCCCCGGGTAGTCCCAGTCGAGGACATGATTGTTGGCCAGCACACAGCAATCGATCTTCGCCGCCGTGAGGCAGGGAAAATTTTGCGGGTGCATCTTGTAATGGATCCCCTTGCCCCGCCAGTACTGTTCGCTAGTCGTGACCGCCGTCTCAAGGTTGATAATGCGCCGATCGGGTTGTAGACGCTCCAGTTCCTGCAGGGCCTCGCCCCATATATAGGCAAAGTCGACCGGCCTGGGGATCGGGCCATTCAGGGTTTCCGCCAGTTTCACATAGGTAAGGGCATTTTTTACGTAAGGCTCATAGAGTTTCGGCGTCCCCGGATGGGGTAATATCTGGTCAATGCCCCGCCCGGTCATGACATCACCGCACAAGAATAACGTTATCTGCCCGGCATCCTTTGCTGTGGTATGGCTGCTCTGTTGCATATCTGCGAAGACCTGCCTGACCGGCCCCGGGGGAGTCAATGCCAGCAGCATTTTGCCGACCCTGAGCAGAAAACCTCTTCGCCTCATCACCGGCCTGTATGCATAATCGAATTGACGGGCAGAATGGGCGCGGGCATCTTGTTTCCTGTGGCATGTAGCCTGCAGGATAGCTGGATGCGGCGAAGGACTCACATAGGGATCACTGCCTATTGTCCTGCCAGGACCCTGTGCCCCGATAGCAGGCCCTGCCCAGGTTTGGGTTTGTTTATAGACGGTCGGGCAGGATTGTGTGGGCGCGCTTAACCGGGTTTTTTGTTAAAGAATGCGATGAGGTTGCAATTTTTTATGCGAAAATGCCGTTTTTGACCGATACATCTCCCCGCCGGGTCGGGTTCTTTCGGCCCGGGAGCCGTAAATTGCATGAATTTGACCGATTTGGCTCAAAAAAGCCGGAATCTCATACACATGCCGCCCTCTTTAGCATATAATGCGCGCCGCTGAATCCTTTAATTCTTTGCAGATTATCCTTTGCAAATTTAGCACCCCTGGCAAATAGAGTTGGCCGTGGTCTGGATGCCGCATTTAAATATATTGAGATTAACCACAGAGTAGAGTCATGACTGATTTAACCAAATACAGAAACATAGGTATTTTCGCGCACGTGGATGCCGGTAAAACCACGACCACGGAACGTATTCTCAAACTGACCGGCAAGATTCACAAGACCGGTGAAGTGCACGATGGTGAAGCCACAACTGACTTCATGGAACAGGAGGCCGAGCGCGGAATCACGATTCAGTCTGCTGCCACTACCTGTGAGTGGAATGGCCATCGCATGAACATCATTGATACCCCGGGACACGTGGACTTCACCATTGAAGTATACCGTTCCCTGAAGGTGCTCGATGGTGGTGTCGGTGTATTCTGTGCCTCCGGTGGTGTCGAGCCGCAGTCTGAAACCAACTGGCGCTATGCCAACGAATCTGAAGTGGCACGCGTCATCTTCGTCAACAAACTCGACCGCATGGGCGGTGACTTCTATCGCGTGGTTGACCAGGTAAAGACAGTGCTCGCGGCCAACCCGCTGGTGATGGTGCTGCCAATCGGGATTGAAGACGACTTTAGCGGCGTCGTTGACCTGCTCACTCGCAAGGCCTACATCTGGGATGACACCGGCCTGCCGGAAAACTTCACGGTTGAAGATGTTCCGGCCGACATGGTCGACAAGGTCGAAGAATGGCGTGAGCAACTCATCGAAACCGCCGTTGAGCAAGACGATGACCTGATGGAAAAATACCTCGAAGGTGAAGAACCTTCGATTGATGATCTCAAGCGCTGCATTCGCAAGGGCACCATCGCGCTGGACTTCTTCCCGACTTACTGTGGTTCAGCCTTCAAGAACAAGGGTATTCAGCTGGTTCTGGATGCGGTGGTGGACTACCTGCCGAACCCGACCGAGGTCAAGCCACAGCCACTTACCGATGAAGAAGGTAACGAAACCGGCAAGTTTGCCGTTGTTGATGCAAGCGAGCCGTTCCGCGCCCTCGCCTTCAAGATCATGGATGACCGTTTTGGCTCCCTGACCTTTGTGCGTGTTTACTCCGGCAAGCTGAATAAGGGTGACTCGATACTGAACACCTTCACCGGCAAGACCGAACGTATTGGCCGTATCGTGGAAATGCACGCCAATGACCGTAATGAGCTGGACGGTTGTACTGCCGGTGACATTGTTGCCTTCATCGGCATGAAGAGCGTACAGACCGGTCACACCCTGTGTGATCCGAAACACCCCGGCACCCTTGAGCCAATGGTTTTCCCGGAGCCCGTTATCTCGATTGCGGTTGCACCGAAAGACAAGGCCGCATCTGAAAAGCTCGGTATCGCTATCGGCAAGATGGTGCAGGAAGATCCTTCCTTCCGCGTTGAGACCGACGAAGAAAGCGGCGAGACCATCCTCAAGGGCATGGGCGAGCTGCACCTGGATATCAAGGTCGACATCCTCAAGCGTACGCATGGTGTGGAAGTGGTGGTCGGCAAGCCGCAGGTGGCCTACCGTGAAACCATTACCAAACGGATTGAAGACAGCTACACCCACAAAAAGCAATCTGGTGGTTCGGGTCAGTTCGCGAAGATTGAATATGTGATCGAGCCCGGAGAACCCGGCAGCGGCTACGAATTTGAATCCAAGGTTACCGGTGGTAACGTGCCACGCGAGTTCTGGCCAGCCGTTGAAAAGGGCTTCAAAACCAGCATGGATAAGGGCGTCCTCGCCGGCTACCCGTGCCTGGACTTCAAGGTTATCCTGATGGATGGTGCCTTCCACGCGGTTGACTCCTCGGCCATTGCCTACGAAATTGCTGCCCGCGCTGCCTACCGTGAAACCATGCCGAAGGCCGGCCCACAGTTGATGGAGCCGATCATGAAGGTGGACGTATTCACGCCGGACGATAATGTTGGTGATGTTATCGGTGACCTGAACCGTCGCCGTGGCATGATCAAGTCCCAGGAGCCGGGCCCTACCGGTGTTCGCATCAAGGCCGAGTGCCCGCTGTCAGAGATGTTCGGTTACATCGGTGACCTGCGTACCATGACCTCTGGCCGTGGCCAGTTCTCCATGGAATTCCTGCATTACATGCCGTGTCCGAAGAATGTGGCTGACGTAGTGATCAAGGAAGCCCTCGAGCGTGACAGCAAGAAATAAGCCTGACGTGAAGTAAACAAAAAGGGCCGGTGCTTACCGGCCCTTTTTTTGTGCCTGCCGTATATCAATCACACAATCGGTTCAGGATAAATGCGGCCGAATATTGCCGGCGGGCAGGAAAAAATCTTCAACCGGATGATTACAGGTAGTCGCTGGCAAGCCGGTTCGCGCGCCAGACCTGCTCCAGGTTCCTGGTTTGATGCATACATTCGGTAAGCATCCCCGAGGCACCGGCAAAGTCGGCTTCTTTAATGGCCTGCTGCATGAGCCGCATGTCATCGGTCAGGTCAGTCACATTAAAGTAACAAACCAGCCCCAGCACCTTGTGCGTCAGTTCACGTGCCTCGGTGATATCCCCTGCCGAAAAAACATGTGCCAGATCGGTATAGGTCTCGTAAAGACTGGCAAACAGGCGTTCCACCATATCTTCAGGCAGGTTGCTGACGATGGTCTTACTGTTGCGCATTTTCTTGCTGGTTGCCGCAACTTGCGAGGTGATATGGATATGAATAAGTTCGTCGAGTTTGTCTTCCTCCAGCGGTTTGAATATACAGTCAGTAAAACCGGCCTTGATAAGCCGGTTATTATCATTGGCGAAAACATCTGCGGTGACAGCGATGACTGGTGTTTGTCCCGCCGCATCGGGTATGGCCCGGATCTGACGGGTGGCATCAACGCCATCCAGTTCCGGCATGTGCAGATCCATGAGAATCAAATCAAAGTGGATATTCTGGCAGGCCGCAACGGCCTTGGCGCCGGTATTGACACATACCGTGGTTACCGGGTAACCGGACAACAGGTCCATAATGTAGCGCTGGTTCAGTTCATTATCTTCAGCCACCAGGATACTCAGAGGGGCGTTATCCGGTTCAGGTTCGGTTGTTACTGCTTGCTCCATGTGCGCCTGAGAAGCCTGTTCGGGATGAAACATGGCCAGCAGCGAGATACTGCGTAGCGGCTTACCCATTACAATGATTTGCCTGTCCAACTGGGTGAGGGCGTGCACATCAAGGTAATCGCCACTCATTAACACAATGATCCTGCCTGCATAGTGTTCACGAATGGTTTGTAGATAATCCTTTTCAAAATTTTCCACCTTATAAGCCGCTGGCAGGGATAGCATCACAATGTTCTGTGTCGGCTGTGCGGAATGGTTGACCAGGGAACCTTGTAACCATTCCGGATTCGCGCCCGCAAAGACCTGTACTCCCATATGTGCGAGGCTGTTACGAATAGCACGGCGCGAATAGATGTGCTCGTCCAGGAGAAAGACATTCACTTGTTCTGTGACAAATGGATACTCGTGATGTGAAACTGCAACCAGCGGCAGACTGAAATAAAATTCGGTACCTTCGCCCTGCTTTGAGGTGAAGCCAATCGTGCCGCCCATCATTTCCACCAGACGCTTGCAAATCACCAGTCCCAGCCCGGTGCCGCCATGTCGCTTACTGGATTTACGGTTTTCCTGGTAGAACGGGCTGAAGATATTCGCTTGTGCGGCCTCGCTGATACCACAGCCGGTATCGGTAACATAAAAGTGAGTCATGTCACTATTGTCATTCATGTCAGTGCTGACATGAATGACAATGGAACCGTGTTCGGTGAACTTGATGGCGTTGTTGACAATATTGACAATGACCTGTGATATCCGGTCGGCGTCACCAATCGCGACATCGGGGATGTCCGCATCGATAAGCAGAACCATTTCAATACCCTTGTCGCTGGCGGCCTGGCTGAGCATGAGCACGGTATCTTCAAGACAGTCACGCAACGGGAATTCCGAGGTCGCGATCTCCATCTTGTTCGATTCGAGCTTGGAGAAAATCAGGATGTCATCAAGCACGATCATCAACTGTCGCGCGGCCCGGCTGATGGCACGGGTATATTCTTCCTGCTGGCTGTTGAGGCTGCCCTTGCCGAGCTGGCGAGTAAAACCAATTACCGCATTCAGTGGCGTCCTTATCTCGTGACTCATGTTCGCCAGGAAGTCAGACTTGGCATCCTTGGCCTGCATGGCCTCACAACGTGCCTGTTCCAGTTCTATGTTACTGGCCTCGAGCTCCTGAATTTTCTGTTCCAGGTTGGAGACGGCATCATAGACACGGTCTTCCAGTATCGCCTGGGAATCCTGGATGGTCTCTGCCATTGTATTCAGGCCATCCCGCAGCTTGCCCAGCTCTCCACCCGAGTCATCCTGCATGCGCGCCCCCAACTTTCCCCGGGACAGTGCTGCCACGGTTTCGATCACGCCACGCACCGGCAGTGTGACACTACGGGCGATCAACAGGGCCAGTATCAGGCTTGTTAACAGCCCGGCCATGGCGATAAACGCCGTAGTGATATAGATATTCCTTTTCCGCACGAGGTAAGGCGTAGTGTCGATGGACACCTCGACAAAACCCTGCAACTGCTCTTCCTCGCTTTTGGCAGCGGCGCCTTCACTAAACAGTCCCTCGTAATTGACCGCCGTCGAGGTGATGGCTGCCCGGTGGCGCCGCACTTCGCCAACACGCCCGTCGGTGACGCCGGTTTGATAGATCACCCCGGCATCAACGTCTTCGACAGTTACGCCGATCACATCATTCTGCGTGATACTGACTTCGGCGAGATTTTGTATCTGTGAGAGATTACCGGTAACAACGGCAAACTCCATAGCCGTCGCAAGATTGGAAACAATCAGCTGGCCCTTGTCCGAGAGTTCCTGCTCAAGGTCGTCGTTTCGTGCCGTATTGGTATAAATCGTCAGGACTAACGTCACCAGTAACACGGGGGCCATGGCAAGGAAAATAGCGCGGCTGTTAATGCCCCAGTTATTAAGCTTAATCATTGACTATCGCCTGTTCGTTACGCTGCATAATGGTTTTTATCTTTTCGCCAGAAAGTCTTTCCAGACGCAGAATCCGCTGTATGTTCGGGTTGGTTGTAATCGTGAAGTATTTTGGGTACTGAGTATGTGACACAGTTTTTTTAGCCAGCATATCAAGCAACCACTCGCCACTCTGGCGGCCAATTTGTTCCGGGGTTGAGAAAATCGAGGCCACCGCACCGGCGCGGGTATAGCTTGCGGAAAAACCGATCACCGGCTTTTTCATTTTGTAAGCCATGTATAGCAGCCATTTGGCATTGTGACGATTGATAATGTTCGTATCATAAAGAGCCAGGTAAATATCCGAACCTTTCAGGACCTGCTTTATATCATCGATGACGGTTTCCGCTGCGGACACTCGCTGCATAACAAGTTGAATGTTTCTTGTCGTGGCGGCTTGCTGCAGTGCCATGGCCTCGGCATGGGAATTATCACCGACTACCAGGCCGACACGGCTTTTTTTGCCCATCACAACCCTGGCGAGGGCCAGTTGTCGTTCGGGCATCTGCCCGAGGAAGATGACATGGTTTTTATTCGTAACCGGCCTGCTCGCGGGCTGGCCTTGCCTGATGATTTCCCTGTAGGTGTTCTCTGGAATCAGGGTATAAAGATGTGGGTAGGACAGATTTTGTTTTAAGGCAAAAAGTGCCGGCTTGACACCCACCACAATCGCATAGTCGATAGCGCTAGCCTTGATGGCTGCGACGCTAGCAGGCTTGTTGATATCAATAATATGGAAATGCGCCTGTTCATGGCCAGCGCTGTTTACCGCCAGCTTGATACCGGCAACTGTCTTGTCGTGAATATGCGAATCGGCATCAATGACCAGTGCTACTACAAGGCGATTTTCAGCCGAGCAGACGGACGTGCTTATGCCGCTACCCAGTAATAGTAGCGCGAATAACCGTATAGCTTTTGCGATCCTTGCCGACATACTAACCAATCATCATCCACGCCCATCCGGGCGAATCCATTCTCTGTGGCATACTGCCTTCATTACATTGACCTGTTTAGGCAAATAAACCCGGCTTAGATATCTATAACACCGGCATTCTGTGCCATCACTACGGCTTCGGTACGATTGGAGGCATTGAATAAACGCAGAACCGCGGCGACGTGGATCTTCACCGTGTGTTCCGAGACTTTCAGACTGCGGGCAATCTCCTTGTTCGCCATACCCCGGCCGAGCAGGTCCAGTACCTCTCGTTGACGCACCGTTAACCTGGCTGCCGCCTCACGTATTTCAGTCGTCATTGCCTGGGCCGGATCAATGCTGCCGGCATTCGTGCCCGCTGCTTTTTTCTGCAGCATACCGGGCGGAATATACACGCCACCGTTACGGACCAGTTTAATCGCACTCAGAATGGTATCGGTAGACGCTGACTTGGGAATAAAACCGGCTGCGCCGTTATCAATGGCCTTGCGCATATAACGCGGGTCTTCTGTGCCGGAAATTACAATGACGGGGATATGGCTGTAACTGTCACATACTTCACTCAGCAGATCGAAGCCCTTCACACCGGGCATGAACAGATCGAGTAAGATCACATCAACGTCCTGGTTTAGCTGCATCTTCGCAAGGACGGTATCCCGATCCTCGGCATGGACAAAGCCCATGCCCGGTTCCAGGGCGTTAAGGGTACGTTCGAATCCCTCTCGAATGAGTGCATGATCATCCGCCAACAATATCTTCACAGCCCCATTCCTTTCTGATATCTCATTTTTATTCAAATACTTGCTGCATAGTGAATGCCATATTTAACCTTTTATATGGAATAAACACACTAATGCTAAAGCATTAGTCCTTATGGCTTATGGCCTCCCTGTAGCGAATCCCCTAGAATCCTTCGTAATCTGTAAGGTTGACAAGCATGCAGGGGGGTGAGGAAACACAATAATAGCAAAAATGTTTCTTCTACCGGTTATGTATCTTCTCTCGAGTTACAAATAGATACATAACCTCGATGGGCGCCGCCGGTGCCCATTTTTTATTCACTTCAACAAGTTAATTCATTTAACAAACTGCGCCTGGCCCGTACAGACGCCTGTCCCTACTGCTGTCAGGCTTTGCCAAGCCAAGTATTGTCCTGATGATGATTCTCCCTGATTATTGATAGGCTATAACTATCATATTATTAGATATAAACGATTTTTCCTATGGTAATAAGGTCCCGATAATAGCCCCATCAAGCAGATAACCGGGTGGTGCAGACAATGCCTCCCGACGACCTCAACAACAGGAGAAACGACATGTTAGTAAATCACGAAGGTCAGCAGGTACCACAGGTTACATTCCGCACCCGTCAGGATCACGAGTGGGTCGATATCAGCACTGATGATGTCTTCAAGGGCAAGACGGTTATTGTCTTCTCGTTGCCGGGGGCCTTTACGCCAACCTGCTCGTCTACACACGTGCCACGCTATAACCAGCTGGCACCGGTGTTCAAGCAACACGGTGTTGATGAAATCATCTGTATTTCGGTAAATGATGCCTTTGTTATGAACGAGTGGCGCAAGGAACAACATGCTTTCAATGTGACCTTCCTGCCGGACGGGAATGGTGATTTCAGCCGCGGCATGGGTATGCTGGTGCCAAAAAATGAGCTGGGCTTCGGTGAACGTTCATGGCGCTACTCGATGCTGGTCAAAGATGGTGTCATTGAGAAACAGTTTATCGAGCCGGACGTACCAGGTGACCCGTTTGAAGTTTCGGATGCCGACAGCATGCTCGAGTACATTGCCCCCGATGCTGCCAGGCCGAGTGATGTGACGGTGTTTACCCGCGAGGGCTGTGAGTTCTGCGTGCGTGCCAGGGGCATGCTGCATGATGCCGGTATGCAGTTCGAGGAACTGGTGCTGAACCGGGATTACAGCGAGTCAACGATTCGCGCCGTCTCCGGCCATTCAACCGTTCCCCAGGTCTTTATCAACGGCGAATACATTGGCGGCTCTGAAGCTCTTGAGGCACACCTGAACAAGATAAGGGCAGTCTAGGGAGAATCTTCACCCACTCCTCTATAGGGGAACCTGGTGGCTTGCCTCGGCAAGCCACTTTTTTATGCCTGTCGCAGACCAAATCAAAATCGATAGCCCATCTATAAAACTGTCGCCAGCAACCTGCTAAAGCTATGCGGAAACGTATCTCTTCTCTGAACTGCGTGCTAAGATTGCTGCGCTCTCAATTCCTTAATAAAAATACTTTTAATTTATCATGACACGCACAAACCGCATCCTTGTTGCCGAAGATAATCCTGTTAACCAGAAGGTTATTATCGGCATGCTCAAAAGACTTGGTTTTAGTGCTGATATTGCCAATAACGGTGCAGAGGTTATCAAGGCCCTGGGGCAGGATGGTTACGAGTTGATCTTTATGGACTGCCAGATGCCGATACTGGATGGCTATGGGGCCACTAAGGTCATCCGCGCCTCAGAGTCAGAGCATATCCCCATCGTTGCCCTGACCGCCAACGCCATGCCCGGTGATGAGGAAAAATGCCTCGCCGCTGGAATGGATGATTACATCGCAAAGCCCTTGAGTATCATCACTATTCAGAAGACTCTGGATAAGTACCTCTGCAAGGAAAGCTAGTCTCTAAGCGTAAATATCCAGGCCGAGTTGCGCCTGTAATTGCTCGCGATCAGCGTGCTCCGCTATTTCGGTATAATTTCTCAGGGCATTGGCTGTACGCCCGGCAACAGCATCAATACGGGAGTAATGGTATTGGCGGCGGGTGCTATCGGGTTCGCCGATCGTCAGCATGCGTGCAGGCTCTGAGAGCATACCGGTTCCTGCCTGCCGGCCCGACGTCGGGACGCTCACCACAGGCTCTGATCGCTGTGACAGGCGATGATATGACGATGAGACGGGCCTGAGCTGCATCCGTGTATCCTGCGATGTAGTGGTCGAACCGCCTGAGTATATAGCAGCCGAGCCATAAGCATCCTGCCTCCCTGTTAAAGCGTTGCCTGCCCTGCGGCCGAAGTGCGTGCCAGAAATATCCCCTCCGGCCATCGAGGGAATGGTGTTCCTAACCAATATCGAATCTAACTTACTGTAAATTATATAAATTATGTATTCGTAAGAATATGTATAGTATTTTACTCAGGTATTGACATCTTCTCGGAATTCTATATATTAGGAATCTCTAATGCACTTATGTGCACATTAATTATTTTTATTTCTGGTATTAAGGAGGTAGTAACATGTCTAATCTAATCACGGGTTTCCCACACGACGGCGTGGTCACCGTTAACCGCGTTATCCTCAAAGCAGAGTACAGCGTTGATGACTTGCAGGAACGCGTCGCGGTGTTGTGCGAGAACGTCAAAACCTATCATTCGGAAACGGGTTTTGTTGGTGGCTTTGTCTGCCTGAACCGCGGTGATATCTCCAATGAAGGCAGCACTATCGGCAAAGCCGTGGAAAGCGACCTCAAGGGCAAAGAAGCCCTGGTGATCACGTTCTGGAACAGCTTCGAGGACCACGAAGAGTCGCATCGGAGCGAGACCTTCCAGCCACTCTTCCAGAATGTGCTGGAACTATGTGAAAACGGTAATGAAGAAATTGCCTACGACATGCTCTGGTCAGGTGCGGCTTACTCTCCCGAGGAAGCCAGGGCAGCGAAAGAGGCCAAGGCAACATACGCTGCCTGACATATCTGGTTAGATCATGTTGCAATGATTACCTGTAGAGCCCCTTACCGGATTCGGTGAGGGGCATCATTACATGCTTGTATATTCGCCAGTTTGATTATAAACCGGCGTTTGTAAAAGCCTCATCCAGTAATTCAATCCAGTGACTCACAGGAACAGGCGAAGTCGCTGCCAAATGTGTCAGACAACCTATGTTAGCCGTAACAATGAGTTCCGGACGACTGGCCAGCAGGGTTTCCATTTTGGTCGCCCGCAGTGATTCGGATAATTTTCGTTGCAGGAGCGAGTAAGTACCCGCAGAACCGCAACACATAAACTTGTAGGCCACGGGTACAAGCTTGAATCCTGCACGTTTTAAACTTTTCTCAACCACACCATTGAGTTTTTCACCATGCTGCAAGCTACAAGAAGATTGAAAAGCGATGCGTCGTGGCCGCTGTGACACAGGTAATTCATAACGCCCGCCCTCCTGCCATTCCTCGGCAACAATTTCTGCAATGTCGATAGTCAGATCTGAGATTCGCTTTGCCTTGTCGGAGTATTGCGGGTCATCATTAAGAATATGTCCATAGTCGTGAAAATGCATACCACAACCGCTTGCAGTTAGAATGATACCCTGCGCACCATCCTCAATATGTGGCCATAAGGCATCAATGTTTTTGCGCATAAAGCTACGGGCTTGATCTGTCTCTGCCATATGATGGCTCATCGCACCACAGCAACTATTGCCCACGGGGATAAGATGTATTCCAAAACGATCCAGAACACGAGCAGTAGCTGCATTTATATTAGGTGCCAGGGCGGATTGTACACATCCCTGCCATAGCAGCATTGTTCGGGGATGCTGACGTTCTGGCCATTTACTGGCCATGCGTCGTTGCGGAATGCGTGAGCGTAAGGCGGAAGGCAGAAGTGGGCGAAATAGCTGGCCGGTGCGTAGCAACGCAGTGAAGCGCAGGCGGTATGGGACAACATTGCGGATTGCCCAGCGCCGTAATTTATCCTTCACGCTACGTTGAACCTTTTTATCTACCAGTTCTCTACCAATATCAAGCAAACGTCCATAATTAACGTCTTGTGGACAGCTGGTTTCACAAGACCTGCAACCAAGACAACGATCAAGATGCAACTGCAGGTTGGCCTGCAGGCTTCGCCCTTCGAGTGTCTTCAGAGTATAAGCAGGTGGCAGTAGATCAAGGCTTGGTTCTTTGTCCTCCAGAAATTGCTTAATGAGATAAATACGACCGCGGGGTCCATCCCACTCATCATTAAGTAGCCGGAACGTCGGGCAGGTAAAGGTGCATTGCCCGCACTGCACACAGGGCGACAGGATATCTGCCGCTTCCTGTCCAAGATCGGTATTAGAATAACATTCCGCCAGTTCGACTTGCATTTTCCCACTCCAGTTACGAACATCCTGAATTTATTGTGCTGCGAAGTGATTCAAGAGGCTATCGATTTAAAACCAGGCCCACCGTCACAAGCTTGTTCTGATCAAGGTACCCTTTACTGTCGGAACTACCTGACCACCCACTTCAACTTCTATAGAGCCGTCCACTGAGCGGCGACGAATCATTACCAGTGACGGGCGCCCGAGACCGTAACCCTGCTCTATGCGCAGGCTCTTGTCCGTTCTACTTAACAAGTTATATTCCATAAGGTAAGCGCCAAGGAAGGCAGCAGCATTTCCTGTGGCGGGATCTTCACGAACGCCATTCGCCTCAAAGAAAAACCTGGCATACAGATCATTTTCAGGGTGATGCGTTTCACGACAAAACAGGTACACCAGTGGTGAAAAGCCTTGCTTTGTCAGCTGCGAGAAAATATCCAGGTCAAGCTTGCAGCGATTTATTGCTTCAAGACTGCGTATCGGCACAATTGTGGCCGATATACCGGCTGTAACCTGTTGCACAGGACTCTCAGTATCAATATCCTTGACTGAAATTCCCAGTGCTTCTGCCATGGCCGCATGGTCACATATCCTACCAAGTGTCATCGGTGGTGCCGTAAACCATGCGAGCTCCCGCCTGTCGTCATCGCACTCAAAACTAACCGTGATCTGTCCGACTTTCAGGTTCAACAGAAGTGAGTCAGTGGCGTAGTCGAGAATATATTGACGTATAACCCAGGCCGTTCCTAATATCGGATGACCGGCAAAGGCGATTTCACTCACTGGCGTATAAATTCTTACCTGGTATCCACCACCGTCTTCTTCCTCGGGCGTCAGGAAAGTGGTCTCGGAGTAATTGGTTTCAGCTGCGATCTTCTGCATAACGTCGTCAGCCAGCGCGGCTTGACTGACCACTACTGCCAGCTGGTTCCCGGCATAGGGTTGCTCAGCAAAAACATCGACTATATAAAAAAGTGGTTCCATAATGATTTCACACTCCGATTTACTTGCACATTCACATTACAGAATTTGAATATTGCATAGATTTTGCTGGTTACATAATAGCTATTTCATATATCATGGATATCAATAGACTAATTACGTATTCAATATATCGATACGCATCGACTGAATTCAGAATTTTCTGTATCGGCATCTATTCATTAAGATAATGCGCGCTGGCATCATCCTCATGCATTCGCAGACGCTGTATTTTCTCACAACAACCGGTCTTGTCATTGAGTTCGAGAAGAACTGCATATAATATTGCTTCGCCATCAGCGACTTTCATGTCCCCGGACAGTTTATGCATCAGACGATGCAGGGATTTATCCGTATCCATGCCAACTACAGACTCATAACAACCAGTCATACCGACATCAGTAAGATAAGCCGTGCCTTTTGGCAAGATGCGTTCATCTGCTGTTGGAACGTGCGTGTGCGTGCCGACTACAGCGGAGACGCGGCCATCAAGATACCAGCCCATTGCAATCTTTTCACTCGCAGATTCCGCATGCATATCCACAAAAATATGTTTTACGTCAGGCGGGATCATTGTCAATGCCTCATCTGCAGATTGGAATGGACAGGACAATTCGGGCGGCATAAAAATATTGCCAAGGATATTTAATATTCCAAGCTTGCGGCCATCTGCTGTCGTTGTGACACACCAGCCACTGCCAGGTGCACCATCGGGATAATTATGCGGACGAAGAAGACGTGGTTCGGTCTTTATATAGTCGAATGCTTCCTTTTTATCCCAGGCATGATTGCCATTAGTCAGAACATCAATGCCCAATGAAAAGAGACGATTTGCCGTTAACGCGGTAACACCATTGCCATCGGCGATATTCTCGGCGTTGGCAATGACGATATCGATAGGATGGATCTTCCGCAACCTGGGCAGTGTTGATGAAATGGCACGTAAGCCCGGTTCTCCGACAACATCACCTATAAACAACAGATACATGGAGGTATCAAAACTCCTGTACTATTTTAAAAACATAGACCTTCTGATTATTGCCAGATAGAGAGTAAACCATCCGAATAACATCCTGTGCCAGGCATTGATGGTATGGCATGAATATATTAGCCATGCAGCAATGCGGATAATCCAGCTCTACCATGGCAAAATCTATATTTTACTTATATGCCGGCTCACATCCGTGCCGGTGTTGTTCTCGCAAACTGTGACTCATATGCTGGCCCAGAGAGGCAAGAAAGCGTATTCCCTCCAGGGTGCCCGGATCCCGCGCCACACGGAGCAAACAAGTTATACCGCCTTTGGCAGGTGGCGCAGCAGCAATTTCCTGGCTCGATACATGAATTGCCTCTGAAAGTGCAATAAGCAGGTTCTGACTGTCAGGACGGTCCAGAACCTGGAGCAACTGCATCAGGCCTTCATTTCGAGTCAGACGGTCCAATAAATGCAAGCCTTCACTCATAACGCCTGACATCCGCGTTACTATTTCATCCGACATCGCGTCTCTCGCCGCACCGACAAGATTAGCTATTTCTATAAGGCCTTTCAGATCATCGGTGGACATTGTGTCTAAAGGAGTTTCATTTTCTGCAGTCATATTATCTATTCCTTAGAGTAATCCACGTACACTGGTCCAGTACATCTGGTTATAGGACATTTTGAACCAATGCATAGGTTTTGAAGAAGGTTTGAGATCGGGTGGATTCTGGTAATCGAACATGGCGTAGGTAGCACTGTCGTGACCTGTTTCAATGAAGCAATAAACCTTACCATCGTAATCACGCACCGGCGTACCAATCTTGATAATGGACGCGATATTCTCGGCTACGACTTCAGCTTCAAAGTGTGCAGCAGAACCGGTCTTGCTGACAGGCAGATTAGTGGTGTCACCCAGAACGTAAACATTATCGTGATCTTTCATTGTCAATTTGAAACGGTCAGTCGGGATCCATCCGCCCACGCCAAGATTGTTTTCCTGAATCACATCCATGCCAGTATGTGGAGGTATAGCAATGAGCAAATCATAAGGCGTTTCAGTATCTTCTTCACTCCTTACTACCTGGTTTTCGGCATCAACTTCTTTCACATTGAACAGGGTTTCATACTCTATCCCCATGCGATCAAATTCGGGTTTTGCCCAGGTGGCAACATTCTTGATTGTATGTATCCGACCAATCGGATAATGGTACTTTATTTTAATCTTGTCGCGGATGCCGCGTGCCTTGAAATAATCATGCAAGGAAAATACGAGTTCAACCGGGGCAATAGGGCACTTATGTGGCACGCCCACTACGACTGCAACTGTACCTTCCTCGATCTCACGAAGACGCTTGAATAGCTTGACAGCTGACTCTTCAGTGTAAAAGGTTTCTGCACCTTCTGCCATGCCCGGGATTTGTTCTGGCGCTATTCGTGAGCCAGTAGCAATGACAATGATGTCATATTCGTGCTTCTTGCCGCTTGCTGTGACAACGTTATTTTCATCCAGGTGGAATTCCTTGACAGGATCAACGTGAAAATCGATCGACGATTCCAGTAAGCTCCTCTGATCACGATATAACTGATCCGGCGTCATCTGGCCAAATGCAACGTAAAGTAAACCAGGCTGGTACATATGTTTATCTGACGCTGAAAGCATTGTGATCCTAACCTTGTGGTTACGAATCTCGGCCGACAATCGTCGCGCAAGGTTGTTGGCCAGAATCGTACCACCAGTGCCTCCTCCGACAATCAATATTCTCATTGTTTTCTCCTATTCAAAAATAATGACGAAGCGGTTTTTGATTGCTTTCCTGAAAAAGATTTCAACGCCATAATAAATAAAGACACATTATTTGGCTTTACGGATCTTGATATGCCAGACCCCTTCGATTTTCTCGTTGCTAATCAGTTCATGTCCCACCTTGTCTACCCATTCAGGCACATCTGCGCCAGAGCCTTCGTCTGTAGATAAGAGTTCAAGCGTATCCCCTACCTCTGCCTGTTTCATGTATGTTATAAGTTCCATGAGCGGGCCGGGACAGAATGTATCGCATGCATCAACAATCTTGATATCTGTCATAAAATAATACTCCAGTTAAGTTAAATTCAGTCGCTTACCATACATACTAGAATGTATAGACCTGGCTACCCTCGGCATCACTCAGGAAACGCGTCAGCCCGGTTGCCGGGCCCACTTCATCATCCAGGTCCTCCGTAGTGATCTCCAATAAGTCCAGGGCCATTGAGCATGGCAATAGCCTGGCATCGCCAAGATCAACAGCCTGTTCAAATAATTGCTTGAAAGGCGGCACACCTTCTTTCGTCATTAGCGTGCCGAGTTCACCTTCTACTGGCACCTCATCGTTACGACCCTTGATAAAGAATGGCAGTGCATTCATCGACAAGAACACCGACACCTCCACACCCATTGCAGCACCAACCGACGCGATCATTGCCGCCATCTGCAGTTTTTCACGCGTTCCGGTTACGCATACAATATTAATATTTTGTGACATTTACTTATAACCTCAAATTTCATACATAGAGACACAGAGTGTGTCCCACATCAGTTAGATATAATCTGTTTACAGGTTTCTTGCATGATTCAGCAGAAAGCATGTGTTATTTGCCCTTATTCCATGCAAATTTCTTGATAAGAACCACACACACACCGTCCAGCACATAACCAACGGCACCAATAACCAGGATCATCGCCATCAGATTGTCGTAATTCATCCCTTCGCGCGCATCCTGGATTGCATAGCCGAATCCTGATGTCACGCCGAGGAACTCTGCGGGAATGAGTACAATCCAGGCCACACCCAATGCCAGTCGAATACCGGTAAGGACATCAAAGGCAATAGCGGGCATAATAATCTTGGTTAGTTGATGCCATGGATTGGCGCCCAGGTTACGAGCAACCTTAAACCAGTTCGGATCAACCTTTTCCAGCCCGGCGGCAGTGGCAAAAACGACTGGCCACACAGCTGCTATCGCAATCAAAAAGATAATTGCACTATCCCATTGAAGGAACACGATGACGGCAATTGGCTCCCACGAAAGCGGGCTGACCATGCGCAAAAACTGGAATGGTACATTCGTAAGTTTACGGAACCACCCCACGCGCCCCATTATGATGCCTATGGGTATGCCTATCGCGATAGCAATAAGAAGCCCCATGCCCAGCCTGTAGCCACTGGTTGTAATTGCATCAGGAATAGTATTGTCATACCAAAGGTCAGGTAACGCGTTAAAGGCTCCGACAACCCCGAAATTCGCAAATAGTGAATTGGACGGATCGAGTGTTATCAGGTAAATGCTTATCCACCACAGCGCAAAAAGTATTGCCAGGCCACCAAACAAATTAGCGAAGCTATGCGCCGTAAATTTCAGAAGATAGCATATTTGCGGTATGTAAGAATTCGAATTAATTTTACTGTCCGCAGTAGACGTGACGCTATTCATTATAAACCCACCTCTAAGTCAGCATCACATCGTAATAAACATGATAAACGACTATTGTTATGTTTTATTCTCATCTCTTTTACTTCCTGATTCATAAAAGCCGCCTTTTAACCGTCATCGAGTTAGCATCAGCGCAGTCAGGAAATCAATGCCTTGTAATCTATAAAAGCAAGCATGACTTCAGCATCTGCGCATCAGTTATTTCCACGGTGCCAGCTGAAGCGCTTAATCAAGACGACCAGCATGGTGTCAAGCGTATAACCTATGACACCGATGGTGACTACCATTGCCGTCAAGTGATCATAAGACAATGTCTCACGCGCATCTTCAATTGCATAACCAAGACCTGACGTCACACCAAGATATTCTGCAGGGACAAGAACAATCCACGCCACACCCAGAGCGAGTCGTATACCGGAGAGAACGTCGAAGGTAATAGCCGGCATTATAATCCGCGTCAGCATATGCATTGGTCTTGCGCCAAGATTGCGCGCCACCATAAACCAGGCCGGGTCAACTTTTGCAAGTCCTGCAGCCGTTGCAAATATCACCGGCCAGATTGAAGCCATTGCAATCAGGAAGATTATCGAGCTGTCCCACTGGGAAAATACAAATACAGCTATTGGCATCCAGGCGAGCGGGCTGACCATACGTAACAACTGGAAAGGCGAATGACTTAGTTCACGAAAGCGTTTGTTACGCCCTACCAGAACACCTATCGGCAAACCTATTATGATGGCGATAATCAAGCCACCGAACAATCTGTACGAACTTGCGTAAACAGCGTCCTGGATCTTGCCTTCCTGAAACAATCTCGGAAAGGCTTCCAGTGTCGGTATCAAACCGAATGCAGAAAAACTCTTCGTGTCCGGATTTTGTGCAATGTAATAGCCAAAAATACCCCATAGCAATAACAATATCGAAAGGCCGGCTAATGCCCAGCCTATTCGGTGTACAGCCGGATTTTTAAAAAATCCGGCTGTATCATCCCTGCCCGAAGTTCTAGCAGATGCATTCATGTTTTAATAACCTCTTCGCGCTCATACGGGTTGCCGCTCTGCGGAACACTTGGGTCTTTTTTCCAGTCCGGGTATTTCTCAAGTGAATTTTTGACGTATTCATATTGAACCAGGTCCTTGGCTACATGCTCACCTGTGATATTCTTCAGGAAGTCTGAATCGCCTGTGACAGTTGTCTTTTTAAGCTCATCAACAATGCGAACCGTTGCTGATGGATATGGCCATGCCTGGAAGTTAATGCGATCCTGTTCCCAGTCAAGGTTCTGGATTGCCTGAGGATTGTTGTAATAGGCAGGATCATAAAACATCATCGCCCTCTCAACGATTTCTACAGGGAATGGCAGGTACTTCTTACCATCCTTCGAAAGCATGTGAGACATTTCCTTTCTGTTTGCACCAAGATACAGTTGTGCGCGAATAATCGCGTTATGCACACCCTGGGCCCATGCGGCCCGGTCCGGATCCATGGCGTCGTCTTCATGCATGACAACAACACAGCAAGGATGACCCTTCCATATATCACCATTAAAGCGAAGAATTTCACCTTGCGCCTTCACTTCACCCATGGCGCAGAATGGTTCCGCTACGCAATAGCCATCAATTTGCCTGGAGGCAAGTGCTGGTGGCATATCGGGCGGGTTGAGCACAAGGAAGTTACACTCATTAGGTCCGATTTCAGCGTTTTGCGGACGAATCACAGGCGTAATGCCGTGATCTTTCAGAAGCATTTGTGAAACAATATTGTGCATGGAATACCAGAATGGCATGGCGAATTGCTTGCCACCCATGTTTTTAGGTGATTTGATACCGCTATCCTTATGAACCACCATGGCAGAACCATTTGTATGGTCCCAGGCTGTTACTTTAACGGGGTAATTATTGTTATAGCGCATCCAGATGGGTATTGGTGCAAGCATATGTGTCAGGTTAAAACGATGTGATGCGAACGCTTCTACCAGGGGTGCCCAGCCGCGGATGAGAGTCGGTTTTTCAGAGTCGATGCCCTCATCCTTGAAGTAACCTAGTTCATGTGCAACCAGCAGGGCTGCCGCATCGGTAATCGGGATATATCCCATTCGGACTACCGGGTCGAAAGGTTCCTTCTTGCTGGCGAAAGCCGAAGATAGCGGTGACATTCCGCCGAGTCCAAGACCTGCAACCGCAGCACCCGCCTTGAGTAGATTGCGTCGACTGATACCTGTACCCAAAACATCACTGAATCTCGAATCGTAGTCCAGAACAAGATTGGGATCGTTGATTCCGTCGCCATGTTTCTTGTAATCAAGTGGCGTTCCCAGGATTTTATTGCCATGCTGCTTATTTCGCTTCTTAGTCATAACCTATCTCCTAAAGATGCTTACATTTTATAGTTATTTCCGGCCTTAACTTTCGATCCACATCGTTGCAGCTATTGTCCTTCTTCAAGCTAGTGGGCTGCTTCCATAGCTGAATCTGTTTCAACAACATTGGCGGCTGTTTGGAACGTTGACATCAGGCGCGTGCGAAGGTCCTGAACTGCCGGGTCTGCCCGCTCTCTTGGATCCGGAAGATCGATGTCAAGTTCATGGACGATATTACCTGGGGAGCCTGCCATGATTACGGCACGATCAGCCATAATCACTGCCTCATCGATATCATGTGTAACCATCACAATGTTAAAACCCAGACGCTTGGCAATCGAACGTACGTCTTTTTGCAGGGATGCGCGGGTAAAAGCATCAAGTGCCGAGAAAGGTTCATCAAGTAACAGGATTTCAGGCTCCATAACGAGAGATCTTGCAAGTGCGACACGTTGTTGTTGCCCACCGGAAAGATCCTGAACGTTAGATTCAGCATAATCCTGCAGTTCTACGAGATCGATCGCTTCGGTGACGCGTTCATGAATTTCAGCCTTGGTCCATCGTCCAAATGTCAGCCCGACACCAACATTTTCCGAGACTGTCATCCAGGGAAAAAGGTGTGGTGCCTGGAACATCATGACCCAACGTGGTGACGGTGCATTGACCGATGTACCATCGAGTAGAACCTTGCCTTCTGTTGGGCGCAGTATGCCCGCCAGAATATGCAGAAGAGTTGATTTACCACAGCCAGAACGACCAATTATGGCAAGTGCTTCACCAGGTGGTGACTTCAGGTTAATCTCATTAAAAGTTACCGGGCACTGCGGATTATAGCGGTGAGTAAGCCCCTCGATATCTATTTGTGTTCCACGTATTGCCATCTATTAATTCCTCTATCAACTACTTTTGCATTCAAAAAAGGGCTTAACGATCTGCTTCATTCTAATCCTGAAACCTAACATCAAGTTATGGATCGTATGCCAACAACAAAAGGCTGCACTCTTTTCATATAAGCCATTCAACGATTATCGTCATGCGCTATTCAGTCGTTTTTCAAGCTCTTCCATCCTGTGCGCCAGTTCAGTCTCATCCAGCAACCCGCGCTTGATCATGGAATGAGCAAGTGCGAGAAGCTGGCGTTCGGGAAAAGGCACATCCTCATACAATGTTTCGGATAATTCATCCTCTTCCGCACGACGCTCGAGAGAAGGTAAGGCACATGATCCTGGTTCAACATCATTATAAGATTTGACACATGAGTCACCGGCAAGAAGATCACAGGTTGTCTCCAGTGTAATCTTCCAGGGAGGATCAGGATTGGTTACACCATATTGTGCAGCCAGGTCTTCCCATACCCTGCCCTTACTCTGAATGCTCTCCAGCAATGGAACCGGGTTCATGTCAACCATATATACTTCTTTGTCATTAGTTGTATCATTCATCGAAGCACTCATGAGTTACTCCTTATAGGATAGTCATTCTTGAATTAATGATCGTGCTCAACCGGATGGATTGCCTTACGTACTGGTCGCTTCGTATTAGATGTAATTCCCGGTTTGGGGACGGCTACACCAATAAGGCAATCGCGCGTCACAATCTCAGCCAGCTGATCTTCCGTCCAGCCTTCTGTACCTTCAGGCCTGGTTGGCATCACGATATAACGCGTCTTCTGGTTGGAATCTGCAATTCTTACTTCCATATCCGTAGGCAGCTGCAATCCGAATTCTGCGAGCACCTGGCGCGGCCAGCGAACCAGACGACGACGATAATTCGGCGTCCGGTACCACTCCGGGGACTGTCCGAGAATAGGTCGTGGATAACACGAGCAGAGGGTACAGACTACAGCGTGCTTTACTTTTGGCGTGTCTACAAGTACACGCAGGTTACAATAATCACTCGGCGTGCCGAACTGGGTAGGCGGACTTGTCACCCAATCAACGTCTACAGCTTTACTGGCTTCGACACCATCAGCCTCGCAAAGTTTCTTGTATTCAGGATCGAGCCACGCCTTGGCTACCAGGCGTGCTGCTGGCAAGGGTCCCAGTGTATGGACGTACTCAGTCCAGACTCTGTGATCTTCAGCAGAAAAGAGTCCTTTTTCGATGGCAAGCTCGCGGACTGCCATTTCGAGAATTTCGAAGTCACTGACTTCATCGACCATCGGCGCCGGTTTGTGGCTATGGTCATGGTCATGATTGTGATCTGACATTTTTATTTCCTCTTGATTATCCGTTAGCTACGTTATGCTGACTCAAGGTAACGTGCTGGAAATTCTGTCTCTAATGTGTCGTTTGCATACAGGTCGCTATATTCAGGCCAGAGATCTTTCTGTTTGAAAACCACGCTATAAAACCATTCCGGGGAGTCTTCGTTACCAAAGGCCTCATCTTCTGCAGCGGGGCTTTCATATACCAGTTTGGTAACAACACCAACCGCTCCACGTGTATATGTCATCGTGCGCGTATAGAAAAGGTCCGGAAGGTCGATAATACGAACCTTGTCGCCTTCCTTGAATTCAGGCTCGCCGGCTGCACCCTTGAAGCACTGCGGATCACCTATGCCGGTAGCAATCCTGGCGTGATGTTCTCTGTCATAAATTGGTTTAGACATGACGCTTTTTCACCTCTTCAATTTTGTGGACCAGTTCAGTAAGTGTGCAGTACTGCTTGTCGACCAGAATTCGTGCTGCCGTCAGCAACCAGCGTCCGTAATAAGGCAGACCAAGGTATTGCGTTTGGCCCACATCGACGTTTTGCTTGCGGCGACGTTCTTCCGCAGTCCATACTCCACGCCAGGCCAGGCACTCGCAGGTAGCAAAAGTATTCAGCTCCCATTGCTCCTCTTCCTTCTCAGACCATATAATTGGCACATCCGGCTCACCGCCAACATCATGCGGGCTACGTGTGTAAGCACGAAAAAGTGTATGGTCAATTTCATCGGGGGCAGGCGCATGCGTCTGCTTGTGTAGAGCAGGCTGTATAAGCCCGACAGTATCAAGATGTCGAAGAACCTCTTCTCTAGTAGACGATGACATCATTTAAGCTCCTCTGTGATTATGAATAATTTACTTTTTATCAAACTTCATATCAGAATATGCTGACAAACCAATTTTTTGTTTATTTCGTAACCCACAAAACTACATTGTTACTTTGTGTATTACTGACGCTGTAAATATGAACTATATATATCGCTTTTTCCAAGATTAAATATCGATAAGAACTATAGGCGTTAGCTATAAAGTACACGGTTTGGTTATAGTGGATATCTATACGGAACATATTCAAATATAAACACCCTGGCTGAATAAATACCGGCAACCTGACAGGTTGCTCACGTTCTTTAATCTCCATTTAATATTCATTGTTGTGAAACATATTACGCACCGCAACACACGGGCGAATTCACTATTCGAAAATATTCGGGCTTTGTGGTTAATTAAACCAACAATGCGTTATTCTTATTTCACCCTGGAAATATTTACTGGTCTGTCACGGACACGCTCGATAAAATAAGTGTAGTAATTACAGGCGGCAAAAAACGTTCCCTTTTCCATCGCCTTGTACTGCTCACTGAGCCATATATCGATAGCCTGTGTTGTCAACACGCCCGTCTTTTTTACATAAGGAACATAAGCCTCAGCAAAGGTTTTATAAAAATTACCCTCGCCTATTTCGACCACTGCATCCCCCCACGCCTCGGCCATCCTGAGCCCGAATGCCGGTAGCAATCTCGGCAGATCATGCATAATGCGAGGATTATTAAATGTGGTGTTCGACAGCGCTGCATCCATTTTTTGGCCAAAGCCGTGATCAGGGTAAGCATAGGTCAGAGAGGTATAATCACCGTCGAATATAATGATTTTTCCATTTGGCCTGACAATCCGTGCCATTTCACTTAGAACCTTTGCCGGTTCGGTCACATGGCTTAATAAGGTGTGCGCAATGACGACATCAAAACTTGCTGATGGGATATCCAGCTCGTGTACATCACCGACCCTGAAAGCAAGCCTATCGGCAACTTTTTCCTGTTGTGAAAATTTATTCGCCGCATTAATGAAGGCAGCACAATGATCTACTCCAATCGCATGCCCGTTAAAATCATCTCGCATGGCCAAAGCCCTGAGTACCGCACCCGTGCCACAACCAAATTCGAGTATCTTTTCCGGTTTTTCCGCAATAATCCGGCTTGAGTATTTGTCAAGCAATTGCGCAAACACCGGGTTTTTAGCGCGGCTTTCGAGTCGATGAACAAGGAGGTCGAGGGAAGCCTCGTCCAGTTCGTTAACAAATCGATGCGGATCATGCACCAGCATTTACCTTATGCATAATGTATCTCCCTTTATGCCGTTTTAATGCAAACATTTTATCGCTCATGCGAATTCCATTTGTTTTCACTGCTGTCCCGTTAATTCCCTCTCCCTTCGGGAGAGGGTTGGGGTGAGGGGATTTAGATTCGATAACACCTTGTTTTATTTACTCCCTCATCCTGGCCTTCTCCCTGTGGGAGAAGGGATAACGCCGATTAGAGGGTGATGAAATTTCATGTGTTCATGCG
>NZ_JAVVES010000027.1:0-32841 GCF_032250955.1 Sulfuriflexus sp.
TGCGCATCAATCAACCTGGTTACCTTATTTACCCGAAGCTTGCTGCTTGTCAGGCTTATGTTAACGGGACAGCAGTGATTTATGTATAAAGTTAATATCGGGAGGTGGGTATGGGCAAGCCGACAGCAGCAGAACTGCAAGAAGCGCTCGAAACGGCTGCACAGATGCGGGAGCAGGACAATGACCCGCATTACGTTGCCAAGGCGCTGTTGAACCTGAACTACCGCATGGGCTACATGGAAAAGGTGCTGCACGCCGCGCAGCTATACCTGCGCGGACTGGGTGAGCATGAACATGCTGCACTGCAAAAAGCTATTGATGCGGCACGCCGGGAAGAGGCGCATACTGGCGGCCGGGATATGGATCATTTTATCTGAGTTGAAAAGCGGGTGGGCCGCCCCCATAAACGGGGGGCGGTGAATATCACTGTATAGACAGGAATGAATAATGCCCATTTATGAATATGTGTGTACTGATTGCGGCCATCAGCTGGAAGCGCTGCAAAAGATGAGCGACGCGCCGCTCAGCGAATGCCCCGAGTGTGGTAAACCTGCCTTGCAAAAGCAGATTTCCGCCGCCGGCTTCCGCCTCAAGGGCGGCGGCTGGTACGAGACCGATTTCAAGAGCGGCGACAAGAAAAACGTCGCTGGTGACCGCAAGGGGTCAGGCGGCGGTTGCGGCGAGGGTAGCTGCAGCAGCAGCTAGCCGGGGCGAGCATTCGTATGTTTCGTCGTTACCTGATTGCCGGTCTGCTGGTCTGGTTGCCGCTCGGGGTCACCCTGCTGGTATTCACGCTGCTGGTCGGGCTGGTCGAAAAGCTTCTTGACCTGATGCCGGCCGCCTACCGGCCGGAGGCCCTGCTCGGGCTGGAGATCCCCTTCCTGGATGTGCTGCTGGCCCTGGTGGTGATGTTGACCATCGTTGTCCTTACCGGCCTGCTCGTCGCCAACCTGTTTGGTCGCAAGCTGGTCACGGTATGGGAGTCGCTGCTCGGTCGGATCCCGCTGGTGCGGAGTATCTACCAGAGCGTCAAACAGGTCGCCGAAACGGTGTTTTCTTCCACGGGCAAGTCGTTTCGCAAGGTCCTGCTGATCGAGTACCCGCGCAAGGGGCTTTATACCCTGGCACTCCAGACGGGTAACAGCGGCGGCGAGATCCAGGCGCGAACCGGTGAAGAGGTGACCACCGTATTTGTGCCGACCACACCGAACCCGACCTCGGGGTTTATTATCCTTGTGCCGACCAAAGACGTGGTGGAACTGGAGATGAGCGTCGACGAGGCGCTGAAAATGGTCATCTCGCTGGGGCTGGTCGAGCCTAAATGGCCGGCCGAAAAACTGCAGAAAGCCCCTGCAGATATTGCATAAAGTCCTGTAACCACTTAAGATTCCCGCCCTTTACTAGGTCTGGGAACAAATCCAATGCGAACTCATTATTGCGGCCATGTTAACGAGAGCCTCATCGATTCAACGGTGGAACTCTGCGGCTGGGCACACCGTCGCCGTGACCATGGTGGCGTCATCTTTATCGACCTGCGTGACCGTGAGGGCCTGGTACAGGTCGTTATTGACCCGGACACCGAGGCCGCGTTTGCCAACGCCGAGCGTTGTCGTAGTGAGTATGTACTTCGTATAAAAGGCCTGGTACGTCATCGTCCTGAAGGCACGGTCAACAAAGACCTGGCCAGCGGCAAGATCGAGGTCCTGGCCCGGGAACTCGAGATCCTCAACAGCGCCAAGACCCCGCCGTTCCCGCTCGACGAGGAGACCGAGGTCCGCGAAGAGGTGCGCCTGCGCTACCGTTACATCGACCTGCGCCGCCCGGAGATGCTGCGCAAGCTGCGCCTGCGCTCCGAAGTCACCCGTGCCCTCCGTGAACAACTCGATGCCAACGGCTTCATGGATATCGAGACCCCGATCCTGACCAAGGCCACCCCGGAAGGCGCGCGAGACTACCTCGTGCCGAGCCGCACCCATGAAGGCGAGTTTTTCGCCCTGCCGCAGTCACCCCAGCTGTTCAAGCAGTTGCTGATGGTCTCCGGCATGGACCGTTACTACCAGATCGTCCGCTGTTTCCGTGATGAAGACCTGCGTGCCGACCGCCAGCCGGAATTTACCCAGCTTGATATCGAGACCTCCTTCATGGACGAGGAGGCGATCATGCAGATCAACGAGGACATGATCCGCAATGTCTTTGACCGCGTGCTCGGCGTGCAACTGGCCAAACCCTTCCCGCGCATGAGCCATGCAGAGGCCATCCGGCGTTACGGCGTCGACAAGCCGGATCTGCGTATCCCGCTGGAGCTGGTGGACGTCGATGACCTCATGCAGGCAGTTGAATTCAAGGTCTTTGCCGGCCCGGCCGCCGACCCGGAAGGCCGCGTTGCCGCCCTGCGCCTGCCGAAGGGCAGCGAGCTGTCGCGCAAGCACATCGATGACTACACCAAATACGTCAGCATCTACGGTGCCAGGGGTCTGGCCTATATCAAGGTCAACGACGCGGCGGCCGGTCGTGATGGCCTGCAGTCGCCGATCCTGAAATTCCTGCCCGATGCGACCGTGGACGGCATCATGCAGCGCACCGGTGCCGAAAACGGCGATCTCATCTTCTTCGGTGCCGACAAGGCGCACATCGTCAACGAGGCGCTGGGCGCCCTGCGCATTAAGCTCGGTCATGACACCGGCCTGGTCGAAGAGGGCTGGCGCCCGTTATGGGTGGTCGACTTCCCGATGTTTGAAAAGGACCCGGCCACGGGCAATCTGCATGCCCTGCATCATCCTTTCACCTCGCCAGGCTGCAGTGCGGAAGAATTGCTTGCCGACCCGGTCAAGGCCCTGTCGCGGGCCTACGACATGATCCTCAACGGCAGCGAAGTCGGTGGTGGTTCCGTGCGTATCCACGATGCCGACATGCAGGCCAGCGTCTTCAAGCTGCTCGGTATTAGTGAGGAAGAGGCCAACGACAAGTTTGGCTTTCTGCTCGAGGCGCTGGCCTATGGTTGCCCGCCTCATGGCGGTATCGCCTTCGGCCTGGACAGGCTGGTTATGCTCATGGCCGGCGCCGACTCGATTCGCGAAGTCATGGCCTTCCCGAAGACCCAAAGCGCCAACTGCCTGCTCACCGATGCGCCCTCGCAGGTGAGTGAGGCGCAGCTCAAGGAACTCAGTCTACGGATTCGGAAACCGGCCAGGCAGGATTCATAACCTGTCCATGCAGGCTGTTATGCCGTGAAAGCCAACCGTCTGCGGATATCTGCTGTATAAATGCAACAAGTAAAGCCCGGCATTGCCGGGCTTTACTTGTTTTATGCACGGAACTACGTATAACTACTATACACATTGGGCGTATCTGGTAATCACCCCTGATATTCTTTATATTTATTTCCGTATCAAGCGGCAGGAATGCCTCTTCATAACGCCAACATCAGGTAACTTCATGCCGGCCAGAAAGAAAATAACAAAAAAGAAAACGGCCTCGAAAAAACCACCTGTCGCGGCAAAACCCCGCAAGAAAGCCACAGCGAAGAAAGCTCCTGTCGCGACAGCCCCGCGCAAGAAGATGGCTTCGAAAAAGACACCGCTTATAGCGAGTTCCCGCAAGAAGACCGCCACGGGCAAACAAAAAAAGGCAACCAGCCCGGCTATGCCGGAACACGGCGACACAGATTTTCTGGTGGTCGGTATCGGCGCCTCTGCCGGTGGGCTGGAGGCAGTGACGGAATTACTCCAGCACCTGCCGGCGGATACCGGTATGGCCTTCGTGCTGGTTCAGCACCTGGCACCCGGACACAAGAGCATGATGACCGAACTGCTGGCGCGGGAAACCATACTGGATGTCTCTGAAGTCACTGACGGCATGAAGGTAAGGCCCAATCACGTCTATGTGATCCCGCCGAACACGAACCTGGGTATCTTCAAAAATGCCCTGCACCTGATGCCACGTGAGGCTAAAGGGCAACACCTGCCGATTGACTATTTTTTCCAGTCCCTGGCGAAGGAACGGGGCAGCAAGGCCATTGCCGTGATTCTCTCCGGCAGTGCCTCGGATGGCACCCTGGGGTTGAAGGCCATCAAGGCCGGAGACGGTATCACCTTCGCGCAGGCACTGGAAACCGCCCATTACGACAGCATGCCCGCGAGCGCCATTGCTACTGGCTGCGTGGATTTTGTGCTGCCGCCGAAGGACATTGCCAACGAACTTGCTCATCTTGCCCGACACCCGGCTGTGCTGCGGACTGATCTCGTCGCCGGCAAGGAAGATCGTGAGCGCATCGATGGCGAACTGGAAAAGATCTTCTGGCTGTTACGCAACCGCACGGGTAACGACTTTACCTACTATAAGACGACTTCTATCCAGCGGCGGATCAGTCGTCGCATGCTGATGCACAAGATCGAACGGCTGAAAGACTATGTGCGCTACCTGGGTTTGCATCCCGTCGAACTGGATGCGCTCTTCCAGGATATCCTCATCAACGTCACCAGCTTTTTCCGTGATCCGGACGCGTTCTCGGCCCTCAAGAAGAAGGTCTTCCCGATGCTCGTGCGTGAACGCTCTGGTGAGCATCCTGTCCGCATCTGGGTACCGGGTTGTTCAACGGGCGAAGAAGTCTATTCGATTATCATGGTTCTGATCGAGTTCCTCGACGACGACATGAACAGCACACCGATTCAGGTGTTTGCCTCGGATATCGACGAACAGGCAATCGCCCGGGCGCGTGCGGCCATTTACCCTGAAGGTATTGTCGCCGAGGTCTCCCGGGAACGCCTGCAGCGCTTCTTTACCAAGGTGCCGCAGGGCTATCAAATTAACAAGCGTCTCCGCGACCTGTGTATCTTTGCCGTGCAAAACATCACCAAGGATCCGCCTTTTTCCCATCAGGACCTGATTGCATGCCGCAATATGATGATTTACATGAACACGACCTTGCAACGCAAGGTGCTGCAGACCCTGCACTATGCGCTCAATCAGGGGGGTTACCTGTTCCTGGGGACCTCTGAGACAGTGGGGGCATCCGCGGATATGTTTGCCGCTGAAGACGAGGCAAACAAGATTTACAGAAAGAAAGATGTTAGCCGGCAGCTGCATTATCATACCCCGAACACCGGAAGGGTTACCTCGCCGCCAGCCTCCATGGCGGTCAGAAAATTGCCGCGGGCCAGGCATGAGCCCGTTGATCTGCAACGGCTCGCCGAAGCGGTCATCCTCAACCAGTACAGCCCGGCCGCGGTGGTCATCAACGAACGCATGGACGTCGTGCAATTCATAGGCTTCACCGGCCCCTATCTCGCCCCGGCGCCCGGCGCGGCGAGCCTGAACCTGATTAAGCTGGAGCACCCGAACCTGACGATGGAGCTGCATCTGCTTGTCCGCAATGCGTTACGCGACAAAGCGTCGAGCCGGCGGGAAGGCCTGCACCTGCGCCACAATGGCAACATGCTGGAGATCAACATCGAAGTGTTGCCTCTCCCGGAACAGGGTTCCGAGGAGGCCCACTACCTGGTGCTTTTCCGGAAAGTCGCGGAACATGCAGTGAAGACAGCAGCGAAGGGAACGGCCGGCAAGAAGCAGGCCCCGAGCAAGGAAGCAGAGCATATAAAAAGGCTGGAACAGGAACTCGCGGATGCCAGGGCCTATTCGCGGTCCATCATTGAGGATCAGGAAGCGGCTAACGAAGGGATCCAGGCCACCAACGAGGAGCTGCAGAGTACCAACGAGGAATTGCAGAGTACCAACGAGGAATTGCAGAGTACCAACGAGGAACTGGAAACCTCCAAGGAAGAACTGCAGTCCACGAACGAAGAATTGATTACCGTGAACGAGGAACTGGAGAATCGCAATACCGAGTTATCCACGTCCAACGATGATCTGAATAACCTGATCGCCAGTACCGACCTGCCATTGATTATGCTCGACGAGGCACTGAAGATTCGTTTCTTCTCGCCGAGGACCCGCGACTTGTTGAATTTGATCGATGGTGACGTTGGCCGCTCTATCGGCGATATCCGCCTCAATTTCGATATCGGTGATATCGTTGACCACGTGCGCAAGGTAATTGAATCGCTTCACCCCCTGGCCACGAAAGTCCGCGATGATGAAGGATATTGGTATACCATGCGCATTACGCCATACCGGACTTCGGATAACCGCATAAAGGGCGCCCTGATCATCTTTGTCGATATCACCGACAGCAAGTTGTTACAGCGCGCCAGCCGCCTCGCCACGGTGGTGGAGGACTCCAATGATGCCATCACGGTACATGACCTGGACGGCCATATCCTGGCGTGGAACCCGCGTGCGGTGGAGATTTACGGCTATAGTGAAGAAGAGGCACTCAATGTGGATATCAGCATCATTGTGCCCGAAGACAAACGACAAAAGATGGGCATGCGGATAAACAAGCTGCGGCAGGGTCAACTGGTCAGGCCGATCAGTACGCAACGCCTGAGCAAGGATGGCAAGCTGTTTGAGGTTATTGTGACCATGTCATTATTAAAAAACGAGCGGGGCGAGCCGGAGGCTATTGCCACCACCGAACGCCCACTCACGGATTAATGCAGGAATAACCCCGGTGACCTGTGACCGCGGAGGGATGAGATGACTGATTACAGAAAGGTCAATAAGGCAGAATTAATCGAACGACTGGAGCGCTTACAGTCTGAAGATACTACGGATGCGGATAACGCCGAATTGCAACACCTGCGTCAGGACCTGGATGTACACCAGGTCGAACTGGAAATGCAAAATTACGAGTTGCGTGAAAAGCAACTGGAACTTGAGATCGCGCATAACAAGTACGTTGACCTGTATGACTTCGCGCCCGTGGGTTATCTGACCTTTGATGAGAAGGGCATTATCCGCGAGATAAACCTTACTGCTACCGGTCTCCTGAAACGGCCCCGTGGCCAGTTACTCAATAAACCGTTCACGGCATTTTTTACCAATGGCAGCAGCCAGGCCTTCCATCACTGTCTTAAAGAGGCTATCGATACCGAGCAAGAGCAGGGCGTGGAATTGGAATTGATACGTAAGGATTACCCCACGCTGTATGTGCATATGCAGATGCTGGCATCATCGACCAGCAAGGGTCACATGAATATCCGCGCGGCCCTCGTCGACATCACGGACAAAAAAAGGGTTGAGCAGGAATTGCTGCAGGCCAAGGAGCAGGCTGAAGAGGCGTCCCGGGCCAAGTCACAATTTCTGTCCTGCATGAGTCACGAATTGCGCACCCCGCTGCACGCCATCCTCGGTTTTGCCCAGATACTGGATATAAACAGGAATAACACGCTTGACCAGACCGACAAGAATGCTGTTAAGGAGATCCTTAACGGCGGCTGGCACCTGCTCGAGATTGTGAATGACCTGCTTGATATGTCTGCGATCGAGGCCAACAAGGTCGAGCTGAATATCGAGGCGGTTGAACTGGCCAGGCATTTTCAGGAAGGCCTGGATGCCATACGGCCGCTGGCCAGGCAGCGGGAGATCAATTTGTCCAGTACCGTAAAGGCCTGTGCAGATATCTATGTCCGCGCGGATCCCGTGCGCCTCAAGCAGGTGCTGCTGAACCTGTTATCAAACGCGCTGAAGTACAACTGCCAGAAAGGCAGTGTGAGCCTGTCCTGCGAAGAGGTTGGGGCAGACACCGTACGCATCGTTGTTGCAGATACGGGCCGGGGGATCGCGGAAGAAGACCTGCCCAGATTATTCGAGCCCTTCAGCCGCCTGTATCTTCGCACCCATGATGTGGAGGAGGGAACCGGCATTGGCTTGACGATTGCCAAGCAGCTTGTCGAGCGCATGGGAGGACATCTTGGCGTCGAGTCAAAAGTCGGCGAGGGCAGTCGCTTCTGGATTGAACTGCCGCGAAGCCACGGACCAGGACAAGACCTGCCGGCGACCAGCTCCGCGGCTGTGAGTACCGCCGGGCGTGAGGTTGAGAAGAAAACGGTGCTCTATATTGAAGACAGCCCCAGTCACATTCACCTGGTCGAAACCCTGGTCAAGGGGATGCCCGACCTCCAGCTATTGACCGCGCCCACACCGGAGCTGGGCCTGGAACTGGCACAGGCTCACCGGCCTGACCTGATCGTGCTCGATATCTGCCTGCCCGGCATGAGTGGATTCGAGATTTTGCAAACACTGCGGGCAAGTGCCGCCACCTCCGAAATACCGGTTATTGCGGTCAGTGCGAATGCCATGCCCGCCGATATTGAGAAGGGTCTGCAGGCAGGCTTCCAGCGTTACCTCACCAAGCCATTGAATATTGGGGAATTCTCGGAAGCCCTTGATGCCCTCTTGCAGGCTGGGGACGATTGAGGTCGCAGGGTGTCTTTTTGTCCTGGCTCGCCAGCAGAGGCCGCAGAGGGGAGTGGGGGGGGGATGCGATTACTCCCCGGCTTCTTGTGAAACGATGTAGAATAATCTCCTGGCTGCATCTAAACAGGCGCAGTGGCCGCATAACAGGCGGCCAAACATCGAACTATAAAAACCGAAAACATCCAGGCGATTGATATCTATCGCTATAATAAAAATTATATTACTGGCTATATCGGTGCGATTACCCTATAGTACGGTCAGCTACAGATTTTGTTATTGACACAATTGGTTGTTCCCTCCGTGTGACGCCCTGAATCATCGTTTCATTACCTGTATGCAACACTATAATTGTTTAATTTTTTAAGGTAAAAGCGACATGGCTACAGGTAATGTAAAGTGGTTTAACGAATCGAAAGGTTTTGGTTTTATTTCTCAGGACGACGGCGGCGATGATGTATTCGTACATTTCAACGCGATCCAGGGCTCAGGTTTCAAAACCCTGGCCGAAGGTCAGCCCGTCACCTACGAAGTAGAAAAAGGTCCCAAGGGCCTGCAGGCATCTAACGTAAATGCTGCCTAAGCAAGACCCCATCGGTTAAACCGATACGAAAAACCCCGCTACGGCGGGGTTTTTTTTGCCTTATTTGGCAGTATTCATTGCCGCCGTTTTTAATTAAAGTGTTTCAGTGCTGTCCCGTTAACTTTATATCCGTCATGCCGGCGCAGGCCGGTATCCATATTCGGAATCCATCGGGGTCGGAGTCGCTGTCTACACATGCTTTTGACCTGGTCGCCAACACCGCGGCTCGTTGTTCCAGCAAATCACCACGTCCGCGCGACTCCGACCCCTTACCTCATAGCAAGCCGGGCACAGTCCATCGGGGTCGGAGTCGCTGTCTACACATGCTTTTGACCTGGTCGCCAACACCGCGGCTCGTTGTTCCAGCAAATCACCACGTCCGCGCGACTCCGACCCCTTACCTCATAGCAAGCCGGGCACAGTCCATCGGGGTCGGAGTCGCTGTCTACACATGCTTTTGACCTGGTCGCCAACATCGCGGCTCGTTGTTCCAGCGAATCACCACGTCCGCGCGACTCCGACCCCTTACCTCGAAGAAATTGATGAATTCGGATTGATGATTGATGAATAAATGCAAGGTACGCTTCGCAGCCTGTAAAGTAAAAAGCCCATAGAGTCCAGCGGGGTCGGAGTCGCTGTCTACACATGCTTCTGACCTGGTCGCCAACATCGTGGCTCGTTGTTCCAGCAAATCACCACGTCCGCGCGACTCCGACCCCTTATCCGCTCAGCAAATCACCACGTCCGCGCGACTCCGACCCCTTACCTCGAAGAAATTGATGAATTCGGATTGATGATTGATGAATAAATGCAAGGTACGCTTCGCAGCCTGTAAAGTAAAAAGCCCATAGAGTGCAGCGGGGTCGGAGTCGCTGTCTACACATGCTTCTGACCTGGTCGCCAACATCGTGGCTTGCTGTTTCAGCGAACCATTACACTCACGCGACTCCGACCCCTTATCCGTTATCAATCATCAATCATCAATCATAAAATGCCCTTCAAGCGCCCCGAATCCGTCCTCGTCATCATTTACGCCTGCGCAGGTGAGGTGCTGATGCTCGAACGTGCCACGCCACGTGGCTTCTGGCAGTCGGTGACGGGTAGCCTGCACGAGGGCGAGTCGGCGCTGGCGGCGGCACGGCGTGAGCTCGAGGAAGAGACCGGGCTCGTCGCTGACCCCGTTGGCAGCGGCCTGGCGAACACCTTTCCGATTGCTCCTGCCTGGCGTGCGCGCTATGCGCCGGCAGTGACGCATAACCATGAAACCGTGTTCACCCTGGCACTGGAGCGTGCCTGCGAGATACGCCTGAACCGGGCCGAGCATGTACAGGTGCGCTGGCTGCCGCGTGAGCAGGCCGCAGCACGGGCCAGTTCATGGACCAACCGGGAGGCGATCCTGGCGCTGGTGCCCGAGCGACCCGCAAAAGCCTGACAATAACAGCAAAAACAATCAGATAGCCTGTCACAGAGATATTCTGCGGTGACGCCCCGGATGGTTAAATGGTATACTCGGGCGAATTTTATTGTAGTGGTTTTGAAAGGTACACAAGGCATGGCAGGTCATAGTAAGTGGGCGAACATCAAGCATCGCAAGGCGGCACAGGATGCCAAACGTGGCAAGATATTTACCAAGCATATCCGTGAGTTAACAGTAGCTGCAAAAATGGGCGGGGCAGACCCGGATGCCAATCCGCGCCTGCGCACGGCGATTGATAAGGCCCTTGGCGTTAACATGACCCGGGATACCGTCGAGCGCGCCATCAAGCGCGGCGCCGGTGCCGGTGAAGGTGAGAATTACGATGAAATCCGTTACGAGGGCTATGGTACCAACGGGGTCGCCATCATGGTTGACTGCCTGACGGATAACATCAATCGTACCGTTTCCGAGGTGCGGCATGCCTTTAGCAAGGCCGGTGGCAATCTCGGCACCGATGGTTCGGTGGCTTACCTGTTCAGCAAGCAGGGCGTCCTCGGTTATCCGGCCGGTGCCGACGAAGACGCCATCATGGAGGCCGCGCTCGAGGCCGGTGCTGATGACGTCACCACCCATGACGACGGCAGTATTGACGTGCTGACCACGCCGGAAGCCTTCATGGACGTGAAGGAGACCATGGTCGCAGCCGGGCACGTACCGGAGAATGCCGAGATCACGATGCAGCCCTCGACCACGGTCGACCTGAACCTGGAAGATGCTGAGAAGGTATTGCGCCTGGTGGATGCGCTGGAAGACCTCGATGATGTGCAGAATGTTTATTCAAATGCCGATATTTCTGAAGAGGTAATGGCACAACTTTGAAAACAACAATAACCACCGTGCGCGGAGGATTGACTCGTCAATAACATGGTTCGCATACTCGGTATTGACCCCGGTTCACGCCTGACCGGTTACGGTGTCATTGACGTTAATGGTAACCACAGTCGCTACGTTACCAGTGGTTGCATCCGCATCAGCGGCGACGACTGGGGCCAGCGCCTCGGCACGATTTTTGAAAACCTGAATATCCTCATCAGTGAGCATCGTCCGAATGAATTTGCCGTCGAGCAGGTCTTTATGCACCGCAATGCCGATTCAGCCCTGAAGCTGGGTCAGGCCCGTGGCGCGGCGATCTGCGCCGGGGTCAGTCGTGACCTGCCACTGTCTGAATACACCCCCCGCGCCATCAAACAGGCCATTGCCGGCAAGGGCGGGGCAAGCAAGGAGCAGGTGCAGCACATGGTTCGGGTATTGTTAAACCTGAATGCCACGCCGCAGGAAGATGCCGCCGATGCCCTGGCCGTGGCCCTGTGCCATGCGCATACGCGCCGGACCCTGCAATTGATCCCCGGGGCCAGTGGTGCCAGTGGCGGGAGGCTGCGATGATCGGTCGTCTGAGCGGGCAGTTACTCGTGCGCCAGCCGCCGCAGCTATTGCTGGATGTCAACGGCGTCGGCTACGAGATCGAGGCACCGATGTCGACCTTTTATGCCCTGCCCGAGATCGGCAGCAAGGTGACCCTGCATACGCATCTGGTCGTGCGCGAGGATGCGCATACCCTGTTTGGTTTCGCCACGGAAAACGAGCGCGCCATGTTCCGTGCTTTAATCAAGGTCAACGGGGTCGGGGCCAGGCTGGGACTGACCATCCTTTCCGGCATCAGCGCTGATGACTTTATTCGTTGCGTGACGGACGGCGATGCGGCCTCGCTGACGCGTCTGCCCGGGGTCGGCAAGAAGACTGCCGAGCGCCTGATCGTGGAGATGAAAGACGTGCTCAAGAAATGGCAGGCCGAGGCCGGCGATAGCGGTGCGGGTGTGTCCCCGGCCACCGCGCTGGCGAGACCTGACGATGCCGTGGCCGATGCCGTGAGCGCACTGATAGCCCTCGGTTACAAGCCGCCCGAGGCCAGCCGCATGGTGCGTGGCATCGAGACCAGAGACATGAGCAGTGAAGGCATTATTCGTCTCGCCCTGCAAAGCACGGCGAAGTAAGGAAGACAACGATGATTGAATCGGATCGACTTGTAGAAGCCCAGGGCAGTGCCGAGGATGTGGCGGTTGACAACGCCATCCGCCCGGCGCGGCTGGCCGATTACGTTGGCCAGTCAGCGGTCTGCGAGCAGATGGAAATCTTTATCCACGCGGCGAAAAAGCGTGCAGAGGCCCTTGACCACGTGCTGCTGTTCGGCCCGCCCGGTCTGGGCAAGACGACCCTGGCGCACATCATTGCCAACGAGATGGGCGTGAATATGCGCCAGACCTCGGGGCCGGTGCTGGAACGCCCCGGTGACCTGGTTGCCCTGCTCACCAACCTTGAACCGAATGATGTCCTGTTTGTTGATGAGATCCACCGCCTCGGTGCCGTGGTCGAGGAGATTTTGTATCCGGCCATGGAAGACCGCCAGATCGACATCATGATCGGTGAAGGCCCCGCGGCGCGCGCCATCAAGCTCGACCTGCCACCGTTTACGCTGGTTGGCGCGACAACCCGCGCCGGCTTGCTGACCTCGCCCTTGCGGGACCGTTTCGGGATCGTGCAGCGCCTCGAGTTCTACAATACCGATGAGCTCTGCTCCATCGTCACGCGCAGCGCCGAGATATTGAATGTCGACATGGATGCCGGTGGCGCGCACGAGATCGCACGCCGCTCGCGTGGCACACCGCGCATCGCCAACCGCCTGCTGCGCCGCGTGCGCGATTATGCCGAGGTCAAGGCCAGCGGCCATGTCTCGGCCGAGGTGGCCGACAAGGCCATGCTGATGCTCAGTGTCGACAGCAACGGTTTTGATATGATGGACCGGAAACTGTTGCTGGCGATTATCAACAATTTCGATGGTGGCCCGGTAGGGGTTGATAACCTGGCGGCAGCGATCGGCGAAGAACGCGGCACGATCGAAGACGTCCTTGAGCCTTTCCTGATCCAGCAGGGCTTTATCATGCGCACCCCGCGTGGCCGCATGGCGACGCGTAACGCCTACCAGCATTTTGGCCTGCAAGCCGCTGTCGATGGGACGCAGCTGGATATCACTCTTGCTGAAGAGCCGGATGGTTAAATGCAGTGGAATTATTTGCCTGCTTGCGAGTCAATATAACGAGGAAATAGAAAAACTGTGACTGATTTCCTGTGGTTGATACGCGTTTACTACGAAGATACGGACAGTGGCGGTGTGGTCTATTACGCCAATTACCTCAAGTTCATGGAGCGGGCACGTACCGAGATGTTACGGCACAAGGGTTTTGAACAGGATCGCCTGCGCGAGGAAGACCAGCTGTTGTTTGTGGTGCGTGCGGTGGAGATGGACCTGTTACAACCCGCCCGGTTTAACGACCGCTTGCGAGTCAAGACCCGGATTGCCGACTCAACACGAACCAGTCTCACCTTTGCACAAACTATTTACCGGGATGGTGAAGAAAAGCCGCTCTGCAGTGGCAGGATCCGTGTGGCCTGTATCGACGCCCAGCGCTGGAAACCGGTCGCTATTCCGCAACAAATCATACAGGAGCTCATGGCTTGAACGCTGATCTAAGTCTTTATCACATGCTGACGGGCGCCAGTCCCGTTGTGCAACTGGTCATGCTGTTATTACTGCTGGCCTCGGTCATATCCTGGAGTATGATCATTCGCAAATCGCGGGACATGAAAAAGGCCATGCGCGCCGCCGATGAATTTGAAGCGCGCTTCTGGTCCGGCAAGAAACTCAGTGAACTATATGAGCAAATGGGTTCGGGCAGGCGTAGCTCAATTGGCATGGCAGCGATCTTCGAGGCCGGTTTTCGGGAGTACGTGCGCCTGCGCCAGAAGAGCAACAGTGACCCGCAGTTTGTTCTCGCCGGTGCGCAACGTTCCATGCGCGTCGCCTTGATGCGCGAGATGGATGTGGTTGAGGCCAACCTGTCGTTTCTTGCCACGGTCGGCTCCACCAGTCCCTACGTGGGCCTGTTTGGCACGGTATGGGGGATCATGAATTCCTTCCGCGCCCTCGGCAATGTGCAGCAGGCGACCCTCGCCAGTGTCGCCCCGGGGATCGCCGAGGCCCTGATTGCCACCGCCATGGGCCTGTTTGCCGCGATCCCGGCCGTGATCGCCTATAACCGCTATTCACACGGGGTGGAACGCCTCGAGAATCGCTACGAGACCTTTATGGAAGAGTTTTCCACCATCCTGCAACGCCAGGCGCACGACTGATGGGCAGACGTCAGCGCAAAAAGCCGATAAGTGAAATCAACGTTGTTCCCTATATTGACGTCATGCTGGTTCTGCTTATTATCTTTATGGTGACCACGCCATTGCTTACCCAGGGCGTAGCCGTGGATTTGCCGCAGGCCGATGCTAACCCGGTGGACAGCAAGAATCTCGAGCCCTTGGTCATCACGGTTGATGTTGACGGCAATTATTATGTGAGTATCGGCGATGATCAGGACAAGCCGATTGACAATGAGGCACTGGTGCAACGGGTGGCCGCAGTCATGCAGTACAAACCGGGCACACCAGTGCTGGTGCGGGGTGATGAAAATGTCAATTATGGCAAGGTGGTGGTGGCAATGACCCTGATCCAGCAGGCCGGCGCACCGAATGTCGGTCTGCTGACCGAATCACCGCGCTAAGGTCGACGAATGTTTCGGGTAATACGCAACAACCTGGTTCCTATTCTGATCGCGCTTGCGGTGCATGCTGTCCTGTTCCTGATGCTATTTATCGGTTTCGACTGGACGCCCAAGCCGGCCACGTTGCAAAACCAGCCGAATGTGGTCAAGGCCACGGCCGTGGATGCCGGCAAGGTCAAGGCCGAACTCGACAGGCTCAAGCAAGCGGAACGGCAGAAACAGCAGCAGGAAGCAGCGCGCATTGACAAGCTCAAACAACAGGAACGGGAGATGCAACAGCGCCGTGCCGCGGAAGAAAAAAACCTCGCCGAGCTGAAGAAAAAGCGCGCCGCCGAGGAAAGGCGTCAGCAGCAAGAGCAGCAGCGGCTGCAGAAGATAAAAGAGGAAAAGGCGGCACTCGAGCAAAAACGGCTGGCGGAACAAAAACTCCTGGCCGAGCTTGAGCGCAAGCGAAAAGTCGAGCAGGCCGAAGCAAAGAAAATCGCCGAGGCAAAGAAAGCCGCCGAGGCAAAGAAGGCTGCCGAGGCAAAGAAAGCCGAAGAAGAGGCAAGGCGCAAGGCGGCGGAAGCGAAACGCCGCGAAGATGAGCGTCGGCAGGCATTAATGGCGCAACTCGATGCCGAAGAAACCGAGCGTGCCGAGGCCGCTGCCCAGGGCGAGATAGACAAGTCCCTGGCCCTGATCAGGCAGAAGGTGACGCGTCACTGGCTAAAACCGGCCGGGGTGCCCAAGGGGCTGGCCTGTACCGTGCGGGTGCATATCATCCCCGGCGGCGATGTCGTTGGCGTGACGATCATCAAGAGCAGCGGTAATGCGGTTTTTGACCGCAGTGTCGAGAGTGCGGTGCGTAAGGCGGCGCCTTTGCCCTTACCGGCTGACCCGGCGGTGGCGGCACGTATGCGCGAAATAGATTTTGAATTTATACCGGAGGCATGATGAAGCTGAGACATCTGTTGAGTATTGTATGTGGCGGGTTGTGGCTCATAATGAGCCTGCCGTTGCAGGCCGCATTGACGATCCAGATCACCGAGGGGGTCGTGGGTGCCATGCCGATCGCGATTGTACCGTTTGACAACAGCACCTTGAAATCCCCTCTGCCCTATAACCTGAGTGACATTATCACTACCGATCTCGGGCGCAGTGGCCGTTTTGCCCCCATGCCGGAACAGGACCTGATCGCCCGCCCGCACGATGGCAGTGCGGTACGTTTTGCCGACTGGCGGCTGTTGAACATGGAAAGCCTTGTGGTCGGGCGGCTGCGTGAGCTTGGAGGGGCGCGTTACGAGGTGCAGTTCCAGTTGTTTGATGTTTTCAAGGGCGAGCAACTGGCCGGTTACAGCATCGCCTTTGCAGCCGATGATGTACGCCGTACGGCGCACCGCATAAGCGATTTGATTTACGAAAAACTGACAGGGCAACGCGGGGCCTTCAGTACCCGTATCGCTTATATCACTGCCATCAAGGCCGCCGACAAGAGCAGGGAGTACCGGCTCAGCATTGCCGATGCCGACGGTTTCAATGAGCAGGTCATTCTCGATTCAAAGCAACCACTGATGTCACCGTCGTGGTCACCGGATGGAGAAAAGCTGGTCTATGTCACCTTCGAGTCAGGGCGTCCCGAGATATTTGTTCAGGAGGTCTTTAGCGGCGAGCGCCGGCGCATCACTGACTTCCCCGGGCTGAATAATGCCCCGGTCTGGTCACCCGACGGACGTTATCTGGCCATGACCCTGTCGAAGACCGGCAACCCCGAGGTGCATACATATAATCTGCAAACCGGTGCCCTGAGCCAGGTTACCCGGCATCCAGGGATCGATACCGAGCCAAACTGGTCGCCGGACGGACGTAAGCTGGTGTTTACCTCGGATCGGGGTGGCCGACCGCAACTTTATATGGTGAACATGAGCGGGGCTAATAAAAGCGGTCAGCCGCAGCGGCTGACCTTCGAAGGCGAATATAACAGCCGTGGCACATTTTCCCCGGACGGCCAACGCCTGGCCATGGTGCATGGTCAGCAAGGCGCGTTTCGTATCGCGGTACTGGAACTGGCCAGCCGCAACCTGCAGGTGTTGACCGATAGCCGCCTGGACGAGTCACCCAGTTTTGCACCGAATGGCAGCATGATTATTTATGCTACCGAAAGCCAGAACCGCGGGGTGCTGGCTGCGGTATCTGTAGACGGTCGCGTCCACCAGCGACTGGAACTGCAACAGGGCGATGTGCGGGAACCCGCCTGGTCGCCATTTAGTACCCAATAATGTTAGACAAGGAGCAGAATATGAAAACGTTAAGCAGATTATCCATCGTCCTCTTGCCGGTGATGTTGTTCGCCGGTTGTGAAAGCCTGGGCACCCAGGAAGGCGCGACAGTTGAAGACCGTGGCACCATTGCCGAAGGTGCGGAGGGCGCCGAAGGTGCGCAGGCACGTGGTGCCCGGGCTGGCACTGCCTTCGAGGGTCATCCACTCGAGGACCCGGCCAGCCTGTTGTCACAGCGCGTGATTTATTTTGATTTTGACAGTGCCTCGATCCGTGCCGCGGATCGTCCCGTGTTGCAGGCCCATGCCGAATACCTGGCTGGTCACGGCGCGGCCACGGTCAGCCTGGAAGGCCATACCGATGAACGGGGTAGCCGTGAATATAATATCGCCCTCGGTGAACGACGTGCCAAGGCCGTGCGTCAGCTGTTACTATTCCAGGGTGCGAGCCCTGTTCAGCTGGAAACCGTGAGTTTTGGTGAAGAGCGCCCGCTGGCCGATGGTCATGATGAGAGTGCCTGGCAACAGAACCGTCGCGTCGAGATTAATTACAAAACACGATAAACGCTTATGAAACCGCATCGATATCAAGGTTCTGCCTTACTCCTGGCCCTGTGTTGCAGTGCCGGCCTTTTTCTCACATCCCCGGTTGTGGCTGAAGAGAGCCTGGAGCAACGCGTCACGCGGATGGAGAAGCTGCTCGAAAGCCAGGGCCTGGTGGATCTATACCTGCGCCTTGAGGCCTTGCAACAGGAAGTCCAGATGCTGCGTGGCGAGGTAGAACAGCACGGTTTCGATATGAAGGGCATCAAGCAACGCCAGCGCGACCTGTACCTGGATATCGACCGTCGACTCGGTCAGCTCGAGAATGGCCGGCCTGCCGTATCCCCGGGCTCCCCGGCCAAGTTGCCGGAGTCAACAGCGCCGACAGCCCCGCGTGAGCAGGGAAATCCGGCAACGGCTAATCCAGGCACCGAGGAAAAGGCCTATCGCGAGGCCTTTGATTTACTCAAGGAGGGGCGTTACGAGCCGGCCAGGAACCGTTTTACAGACTTTGTGGTCAGGTACCCGAACAGCGGTTATGCGGATAATGCCCAGTACTGGATAGGCGAGATTAATTATGTCACCCGTGCCTTTGAGCAGGCGATTGTTGAGTTTCAAAAAGTGCTGGATAATTACTCGAGTAGCCAGAAACAGGCCGATGCCTTGCTCAAGATTGGCTATTGCCATTATGAATTAAAGAATTTTGCCAAGGCTCGCGAGGCCTTGCAAGCGGTGATCACGCGTTTCCCGAAAACGACCCCGGCAGGCCTGGCGGAAAAACGGCTGCAGCAGTTGAAGAACCAGGGGCAGTAAATCGGCGTTGTCGGTAACGACACTGTTTTCTCATCATGAGTCGTCTGCGTATAACAGAGATATTCTATTCCCTGCAGGGCGAGGCGCGTAGCGTCGGCTGGCCGACAGTATTCATACGCCTGACCGGTTGTCCGTTACGATGCAGTTACTGCGATACCACTTATGCCTTTCAGGGTGGTGAGTGGCTGTCGCTGGACGAGATACTCAGGCAGGTCGCCTCTTATGACTGCCGGCATGTCTGTGTTACCGGCGGCGAACCACTGGCGCAGAAGGCCTGTGCCGAGCTGCTGACGAAGCTCTGCGATGCCGGTTACGCAGTGTCACTGGAAACCAGTGGCGCGCTGGATATCAGCGTGGCCGACACCCGGGTCAGCCGGGTCATGGATTTAAAAACCCCTTCCTCCGGTGAAGTCAGCAAAAACGATTACACCAATATTGAACATCTGCAGGAGCAGGATCAGGTCAAATTTGTGATCGCTGACCGTGCCGACTATGACTGGTCATGTGCCCAGGTAAGCGAACACGACCTGACCTCACGTTGTGAGGTGCTGTATTCGCCGGTGCAGGGCAAACTCGCGCCGCGCCAACTGGCCGACTGGATACTCGCCGATCACCTGCCGGTGAGAATGCAGGTGCAGATGCACAAGCTGCTCTGGGGCGACAAACCGGGACATTGAATAATTGATGAATGATGAATGATGAATGATGAATGATGAATGATGAATCACTGCTGTCTCGTTAATTCCCTCTCCCTTCGGGAGAGGGTTAGGGTGAGGGGATATAGATTGGATAACACATTGTTTTATTTACTCCCTCATCCTGGCCTTCTCCCGAAGGGAGAAGGGATAACGCCGATTAGAGGATGATGAAACCTCATGTGTTCATGCGTTTCAATCAACCTGTTTGCCTTCTTTATCCGAAGCTTACTGCTTGTCTGGCTTATGTTAATGGGACAGCAGTGATGATGGATGATGATTTTCCTGGCGTCCTTTGCGATCCAGCGCGATGTTCAGGATGAACGAGTGTCGTGAAGTGCATGGACGCACGAGAGCGACCCTCTGCGTTGGGCTTTTAATATAAATCGATGAATGAAGTGACAAAAAAGAAAAGGGCGGTAGTGCTGGTTTCCGGCGGCCTGGACTCGGCGACGACGCTGGCGATTGCCCGGGCCGAGGGTTATGACTGTTTCGCGCTCAGTTTTGATTATGGCCAGCGACACGTGGCGGAGCTGGCGGCGGCCGATCGTGTGACGGATATGCTCGGCGTGGCTGAACATAAACGTGTCTATCTGGATCTGGGTACGATAGGTGGCTCGGCACTGACGGAGGCCTGTATCGATGTCCCCAAAGATGGTGTGCAGCCAGACACCATCCCGGTGACCTACGTGCCGGCACGCAATACCGTGTTTCTCTCCATTGCCCTCGGCTGGGCGGAGGTACTCGGTGCGCAGGATATCTTTATCGGGGTGAATGCGGTGGACTATTCCGGTTACCCGGATTGCCGCCCGGCGTTTATCCGTGCCTTTGAGCAGGTTGCCAATCTGGCTACCAGGGCTGGTGTCGAAGGGCAGCACTTTCATATCCACACGCCCCTGATCGATCTCAGCAAGGCCGAAATCATTCGCATGGGCACCGATCTGGGCATCGACTATGCCCGGACCATCTCCTGCTACGATGCCGATATCAAGGGACAGGCCTGTGGTGAATGCGACTCTTGCCGCTTGCGTCGGCAAGGTTTTGCAGCAGCAGGCCTCCCGGACCCCACGTTATACCGTTAACCTCATGTAATTTATAATAAAAAATAGCAGAATGTGACATGTGACGAGGTTCGGGTTACAATGCTCGCCACTTCGTCAGCATGGCGATAGACGTTTTTGTACGACAAAATAAAATTTATCCAGCGTTCAAGAAGAGGAACGGAATATGTTGTTTGAGGATTTCGCATCGGCCCAGTCAGCCCTGCTATGGGGCACGTTTGTTATCGCGCTGATCATGGGCGCGGTCGTCAACAAGACCAACTTTTGCACCATGGGGGCAATCTCGGATATCGTCAATATCGGTGACAATGGTCGTATGCGCGCCTGGCTGTTCGCTGTCGCCATAGCCATGATTGGCGTGGCCATTTTTGAAGCCACCGGTATGGCCAGTGTCGACGGCAGCTTCCCCCCCTATCGCGCCAGCACGCTGATTTGGGCCGAAAACCTGCTTGGCGGCATCATGTTCGGTGTCGGCATGACCTTCGCGAGTGGTTGCGGCAACAAGACCCTGATACGTATCGGCGGCGGCAACCTGAAGTCTGTTCTGGTTCTCCTGGTGATTGGTGTAATTGCCTATTACATGATTAACCCGTTCCCGGGCACCGACATCACCCTGATGTCAGCCCTGTTTTATGACTGGATTCGCCCACTGGCCATCAACCTGACGGGCCCGCAGGATCTGGGCTCGCTTCTTGGCGGCGAGAATGCCGCGCAGATGCGCACCTGGTTAGGTCTCGGCCTCGGGCTGCTCCTGGCTATCTATGCCCTTCGCTCCACGAATTTTCGCAAGAGCTTCGACAATGTCCTGGCCGGCCTGGTTGTCGGTGGCGCCATCCTGGCCGCCTGGTACCTGACAGACAACATCGGGGTCAGCATGGATGGTGAAATCATGTCCTTGCGCGAGGTCGTTGCAAACTGGGGCTTCCTGATGGATGGTCCGGCAGGCAAGCCTGATTCGATTGCGCCCTGGAGCACCCAGTCGTTTACCTTTATCAACCCGATGGGCCAGACCCTGGGTTATGCCGCCGAGGGCTTCAATTACAGCATGCTGACCTTCGGCATTATGGCATTGACGGGTGTGATTGCCGGCTCCTTCCTCTGGGCGCTGGTCAGCAAGAGCTTCCGTATCGAGTGGTTTGTGAACGCGAAGGATTTCTTCATGCACCTGATTGGTGCCGTGCTGATGGGTTTTGGTGGCGTACTGGCGGTAGGTTGCACCATTGGTCAGGCCATTACCGGCACGTCGACACTGGCCGTAGGCTCGATGATCGCCTTTGCCGGCATCGTCTTCGGCAGCGCCATGACCATGAAGATCCAGTACTACAAGCTGGTTTACGAGGAAGAGGCAACTTTCACCAAGGCCTTTGTCTCGTCGATGTGTGACATGCGTATGCTGCCAAACGGTCTGCGCAAGCTGGAAGCGGTTTAATACGGCTTCCGGACTTGTTATTCCAGCAGAGTCGGGTATTATGCCGACTCCTTTTTAAGGGCCGTTAGCTCAGCTGGTAGAGCACCGGACTTTTAATCCGATGGTCGGGCGTTCGAATCGCCCACGGCCCACCATAAAAGCAAAGGCTTACCTGTAATGGGTAAGCCTTTTTGCCTTGAACCATCGGAGATGGTTAAGGTACTCATAATGAATCCCGAAGGGATTCTGTGAGTGGTGAATCTGTAAGCCAAGAAAGTTTATATAAACACAGATCTATCATCGCCACGGACATCGGAGATTGCCCTGAACCTTCGGAACGAAGGTTAGGGTATCCATGATGAACCTGTAAGGTTCTATGGTGTGTTAAGGTTGCCCTGACGCTGGAAGCGTAGGGTACTCACAACAGAGCCGATAAGATCTTGTGAGACAGCATGATGAAGCCCGAAGGGATTCTGTGAGTGGTGAATCTGTAAGCCAAGAAAGCTTATATAAACACAGATCTATCAACGTCTCGACTCATCGGAGAATGTCCTGACTCCGGAAGTTTACAGGGGTTCCGCAATTGACCAATCACAGGGGCAGAGTAACCTGGTAATCATTAATGGCCAAAAAAAAGGCCCCGCACTACGGCGGGGCCTTTTCGTTACTGCTATCAGAACGGTATCAGGCGATACCCGGGTTACCGGTAACGTTCTTGATCTTTGGTACATTGAGGTCAATGCTACTGATGACTTTCTTCGAACGCAGATACTCGGAGGTCACTTCCCAGATGGGCTTGCCGTCAGCTTCCGTAAGTTCACGACCGACGCTGGCCCAGCCGGCCACCTTGTATGTGCGGTTCGGATCAAGTGGCTGCCCGTTGAGTTCCATGTCTGAAATACGATTACCAATGGTACCGACCGGGTCGATGCTGTACTTGAGACCGCCAACGCGAACCATGTCACCACCTTGCTGGTAGTAAGGGTCTTCGTTGAAGAGGTTATCGGCAACGTCTTCGAGGATGGTCTTGATGGTTTCTGCAGACATCTCATTAACCGTCACAATCGGGTAGGTCATGGCAGTCTGGGTAGCCACTTCCTCGAAGGTGATTGGCTGTCCTGGCAGGACGCTAACCCCCCAGCGGAAGCCGGGTGAGAAGGAAATCTCGGCATCTTCGACTTCGATCATGGAGTCACAAATGAGTTGGTCAAAGGTACCGTTGAAGTTACCGCGGCGGTACAGGAGTTCCTCGGTAACGGCCAGCTCTTCATTGAGTTCGCTGAGGAACGGTGCGCGGACCTGGTCAATGTAGGACTGCATTTGAGGGTCGGGCTCGAGCATGTTCGAGAATACCGGCAGCAGCTTGTATTTGAAGTCGCGAACCTTGCCGTTCTTGACGTCAAAGTCAAGGACGGAGAGGAACTTGGTATTCGATCCGGAATTGATAACCAGGGTGGTGCCACCGGAATTGCTGACCTTGACCGGCTCGGGAACAGCGTCATGGGTATGACCACCCATGATGGCGTCAATGCCGGTAACCCGGCTGGCCATCTTCAGGTCAACGTCTATGCCGTTATGCGAGACGACAACCACGACCTGGGCGCCATCGGCACGGGCCTGGTCGACAACTTCCTGCATGTTGTCGTCGCGGACACCGAAGCTCCAGTCAGGCACCATGAAGCGCGGGTTGGCGATTGGTGTGTAGGGGAAGGACTGGCCGATTACGGCGACCGGAATGCCATTCTGCTCCTTGATCACATAAGGCTTGAAGACCCGCTCGGCAAAGGCCGTATCAACCACGTTCTGGGTAACAAAGTCGATATGCCCCTTGAAGTCATTTTCCAGCACTTCACGGACGCGTTCGGCACCGTAGGTGTATTCCCAGTGACCGGTCATGATATCGACGCCGAGCAGTTTCTGCGCGTCTATCATGTCCTGTGCGTTGGTGCGCAGGGCAGTCCATGAACCTTGCCACGTGTCGCCACCGTCAAGCAGTAGTGACCCCGGGCGCTGCGCACGGATGTTCTTCACCAGTGTGGCGAGATGGGCAAAACCACCCACCTTGCCGAACTTCTCTGCGGCCTCGACGAAGTCGATATAGGTATAGGCATGGGCCCATGCGGTGTCTGGTTTGATACCGTAGAACTTCAGCAGTTCCTCGCCGACGATATGCGGCGGCCTGCCATACATGCCGGCGACGCCCAGATTGATGTTTGGCTCGCGGAAGTAAACCGGCATAAGCTGTGCATGACAATCGGTATAGTGCATAAACGAGACGTTGCCGAAGGCTGGCATCTCGTAAATATTGGTGGAGGCCGCGGTGGCCTTGGTGCCGCTGGCAGGCAGCTGCTGTTTGTCTGAACCCGGCTCACAGCCACTCAGGTTCATGCCTGATGCGCTGGCCACAGCCAGCATCTGCAGGAATTCTCGACGAGAAATATTCATTAGGCTCTCAATCCTCCGTTCATGATTTCGATATGTGCCCGTTCTGTTATAGGGCCTTTTTATCAGACCTCAGGTTTTATGTTGCGCCATGTTGTTATTGCTCGGCGGCACGGCTAACTATCTTATTTTAGCCGATTTTGTATTCCGGCCTCAATGCCAAATGCGGGTGATTTACCTTTATTTTTAGAATCTTTGGGGTTTTTTCCGGCGGCCGGGCATAAAAAAAGCCCAACCAGAAGGTTGGGCTTTTTTGCGAACAAGAAACCGTCTTACTGGCGGTTACTTGGCGCGTTCAGCTTCAGGCCGTTAGACATGTAGGTGTGGAAGTACTCGAGGTTGGTGTACTCCGAACCTTGTGCCTTGAATGGCTTGGCGCGAACCTGCTTGTTACAACCACCGTAACGACGGTGCATGGTACCCAGACCACCCCACTTCGAACGGAAGACCGGGAAGTTGGTTGCCTGGCCTAAGCCGGCACTGAGGATGTTTGCGCGGATATACTTGCCTGCAGCATCAAAGTGACAGTGTGCACAAGAGAAGTTCAGTTGACCGCGACGGGCGAAGTAGAACTGCTTGCCGTCATTATAGGCAGCCAGTGCACCTGGATCATTAGGTACCTTGACGTTGATGGCCTTACCACGTGAAGTGTTCTTCAGATAAGCAGACAGTTGCGCCAGCTTGCCTTTTTTCCACCCCAGCGGCTTTTCGCCATTTTTGGTACGACACTCGTTCAGCTCGGCTTCAAAGGTCTTGACCTTTTGGGCCCTGGCATCCCAGTACGGGTAGTTCTGGGCAATGCCCTTGCCACCGTTCTTGAAACAGCTGGCATAGGTCTTGCCATTGGCGAAAGGTGTGTTGTATTCCTTTTCACCGGCACTAATGTCCAGCTCATAAGGAGGAAACTCCTCAATCGCCTGCCAGGCTTCGTACATGTTTTCATCGTAGATGTAGATACCGTCAGCATAGTCGTCCAAAGTCTTGCCGGCAGGCAGTTTCTTTGTAAAGTAGCTGCGGTAATTTTTCAGATCTTCCTTGGGACCAGCCTGGGCAGCCATTTGTGCTCCAGCAACCAGACCCAGAGTGGTCATCGTGATAATGATTTTCTTCATCATTGTTTATTCTCCTCCAGATTACGGGCTGGCTTAGCGGATTTGAGCTTCTTCCGAAGCGCTCTCACCCTTGTTGTCGACCCAGCTGATCTTGATGGTGTCGCCCTTGTTGCCACCCTTGAACTTGAATGACAGGTAAGGGTTCTTTGAGATCGCCGGACCCCACAGGGCCGTCAGCACGTTGTTGCCGTTGTGCTCACAGTTTACTTCCTGAATGAAGTGCGCCGGGATCTTCTCGCCGGTCTTCTTGTTTTTCTGCAGACCGGTGTGCATTGGATGACTCATCAGGGCCTTGACCGTGACTGAGTCCTGCTTTGCAGTGGCGCGGATTTTAATAGACATAATAATTTCCTCTCTGAATTCCTGTTTGCCTTAGTTAGCCGCCGCAGCCGCCGATGGTCACCTTGACGTCTTTGCTGGCGCTGTAGACCTTGCCACCGGCCTTGACGACAGCGATGACCTGCGAGGTCTTGCCCATCTTGATGCGGGTGGAGACAAAGCCTTCTGCACTGCTGCCGAGATCAAAGCTGGCACACAGCGGTGAGGCGTTGGCAGCGGCCAGAATCGAGATGCTCTCGATACCTGGATGACCGGCGGTGACGCTGACCGGTACGACGGCACCGTTTTCGGCGATGTCCGGGGCCTTGATCTTGATATCCGTGCTGGCCGCGGCGGCGGTGGTGCCGAACAGGGTGCTCATGGCGCTATCCACGCCCTTGGCTTCAAAGGCGGCCTTTGGCCAGGCGGCCAGGACGCTTTGCGGGGTGAGCAGGCCTGCGCCCACTGCTACAGCAACGGCGCTACCGGCCATGCTGCCTTTGAGGAATGTTCTACGTTCCATAGTGTTTCACCTTTCTATTCTGTAATCGTTGCTATGAAAGACGGGGCTTAAAGTGTGTAAAGCCAATCAATGACGTTTTCGATTTCTTTCTCGGAAAGAACGCCATGCTTACCGAAAGGAATCATCAGTGTGTCCGGGTTGTTTGACTCCGGGTCACTCACTTGCTGACGCAACTTGTTGCGATCCGGGAAACGCGCCTTCATAGCAACCAGTGGTGGCCCAATGTTACCGGCCATTGCGGCGCCTTCATAAGCATGACAGGCGAAGCAGTTACCTTTTTTGCGGTTTTCAGCAACCTTCTTGCCAGCTTCGGCAGAGGTCATTTCTTTTGCGCTTACAGCTTGTGGTGCAAGCGTGAAGCTTCCCATCAGTACAGCAATTGCACTGGCAGTAGCTATTTTCTTTGCGACATTCCGCATCGCTCTCCTCCTAAGGTCTTTCTGTTTAGAGTATGGTTTACGTAAGTTTAGGAATACTTCAGCTTCTCTTTGCTAACTTATAATCGTTATTTATAGAGAAAACCCGAGCCTTACGCGGTGTAAGTTGTGTATTTCCATGCCCAACGTAAGCCATAGCATACCGAAGTGACGGGCAATCGCAAGTGCTATCTATGAGTAGATGTATATCAGAAAATTCTAATTAACTGCATTAGCATGGTGGTCGCTAATTGGCATTTTCTTCACGTTCGAGCAGGCGGAGTTGATCGCGGCGGGCCTGTACTTTCGAGAGTTCAAAGAAATTATCTGTCTTCAGGCCCAGGGCAATATCAAGCTGGCGGATGGCCGCTCGGGTCTCGCCATTGAGGTAGAGATGTTCAGCAAGTGACTGGTGTGCCTCGACGGGATATCCGGCTTCACCCTCGGCCACGGCCAAGAGCTGGTAGAGCGAGGCATCCGGTGTGCGCTCCCGGACATATTGGTGCAGCAATTGACGCGCCTCGGCAGCACGGCCGAGCCGCAACAGGGCACGGGCATAGCTTACCGTCAGGCTGTGGTCCCGGGGATATACCTTCAGTGCCTGTTGAAAGGCCTGCAGGCCAGCCTGGTTTTTGCCAGCCTCGATCATGAGCCGGGCGCGGGCGAGGAGAAAATTTGCCTGCTCCGGGTGTTGTTTGAGGAGTTTATCGAGCTCGGCCTCGGCCTGCTCCAGGCGACCGGCCTTGCTGAGAGCCAGGGCGTAGCCATAGCGGGTGGCGATTTCATTATTATATTGCCCGGTAGCAAGAAGCTTTTCGTAATAGGCCACGTTATGTGGCTGTCCGGTCGCCGGACGGAGTTTTTCGCGGATGAGGTGATATTCGAGACTGTCAGTATATTGCCGGTAAGGATAGCTCTCGGCGCGGGAACGGGCATTGGCGATGCGTGATACGGTGACCGGATGGGTACTAAGAAATTCCGGTGGCTGGCTATAATAGCGTGAGGCCTGTTGCAGGCGTTCAAAAAATACAGTCATTGCCCGGGGATCGAAATCCGCCTCGGCCAGGGTCCGGATGCCTATATGGTCGGCCTCGTTTTCATTGGAGCGGGTAAAGTCAAGCTGGGCCTGCATGGCGGCGGCCTGCGAGGCGGAAAGGGTTGCCCGACCCATTTCGCTGTTTTGGGAACCTATAATGATGGCGGCAATGATGCCGGCCAGGGTTGGCAGGTTGAGATTACTTTGTGCCTCAAAGGCCCGGGCGATGTGGCGCTGGGTGATGTGGGCAATTTCATGGGCAAAGACCGAGGCCAGTTCACTCTCGGACTCACTGGCCGTGATAAGCCCGGCGTTCATGCCAATAAAACCACCGGGAGCGGCGAAGGCATTGATCCGTGAGTCATCAACGACAAAAAAAGTGAAATCCCGGGTGGGATTGTCACTGGTTGCCACGAGCCGGTTGCCCAGGTTACGGACGTATTCGCTGATCTCGGGGTCCTCGATCAACTGGTAATTGAGCCGGATGCGTCGCAAAAACTCAGTGCCGATGCGCTGTTCCTGCTCGGGAGAAAGTATCGCCCCGGCACTGTCACCCATGTCAGGCAAGCGAATATTTTCAGCCTGCAACAAGGCCGGCAGGCATGCCAGCAGTAGATATAGCGATTTATATATAAGGCGTAAGTTCATGAATCACGTGGGAATTATGAGGTTGGCTTGATATAAGACAACAATAAGGGCTTTGCAGTTCAGATGCCAGTAAATATATACTCCGGGTTCGCTATTGGTGGATCTGGCACGAACTGTGCGGGCTTGCCTTTATTATAAACTTATCATATAAGTGTACCCTTTAATTCTAATATCCCTGTCCGGGACCTGCCAGCGCAGGCACCTGACGATAAAAATCTTGTAAGGAGATTGAAAAATGGCTGATTTTGATCAAGAACTCGACGCATCCGGTCTGAACTGTCCGCTGCCAATTCTGCGTGCGAAGAAAACCCTCGCCGGCATGTCGACAGACCAGGTGCTTCGCATCGTTGCAACTGACCCGGGTTCAGTAAAGGATTTCGAGGCTTTTGCCAAGCAGACAGGTAATGAGCTCCTGGACTCTGGTGAAGAAGGCGGCAAATTCGTTTTCCGTATCAAGAAGGCCTAGTTGGGCATTATTGTTGGGCCCAGACGCGACGAGCCTGACTTCCAAGTAACATAAAGCTCACAAGGAGAGTCATTATGTCGGAAAAGAAACTCGCAATTATCGCGACCAAAGGCACACTGGATTGGGCCTACCCACCGTTTATTCTTGCCTCAACAGCGGCCGCGCTGGGTTATGAGACACAGATATTTTTCACCTTTTACGGTCTGCAGTTGATGCGTAAGGATCTGAACCTGAAGGTCAGCCCGCTGGGCAACCCGGGTATGCCCATGCCGATGGGCATGGACAAGTGGTTCCCGGTACTGGGTACCGCGCTTCCAGGTATGGAAGCGGTCATGACCAGCATGATGAAGGCGAAGATGAAATCCAAGGGCGTGGCAAGTGTGGAAGAGTTGCGCGAACTGTGTATTGAAGCAGATGTGAAGATGATTGGTTGCCAGATGACAGTCGACCTGTTCGATTTCACGCATGACAACTTTATTGACGGCCTGGAATATGGTGGTGCCGCGACCTTCTTCGAGTTCGCCGGTGAGTCTGATATCTGTTTGTATATCTAAATCAGGATAGGATTTCCGATTTTGATATAAAAGAAGCCCGGCATCGCCGGGCTTCTTTTTGCCTCGAACCATCGGAGATGGTTGAGGTTGCCCTGACGCTGGAAGCGTAGGGTACTCACAATGGAGCCGATAGGATCCTGTGAGCCAGGAAATCATCAATCATAAATCATCAATTCCCTAAAACGCCCAACGTGCCTGGGCACTGATGATATCCACATCGAGTCTCCATTCACCGATAAGGGCACCGCGCAAGAGGTCTTCACCGGCAGCAGTTTTATTGACCTTCGCATCCTTGATGAACAAGTGTGCATAACCAACATCAATGGTCAGTTTGTCAGATGATTGATAACTGAACCCGAGCGATACCCAGGTACGGTCATTGTCCGGAATACGCGGGGTACGGGCCGCGGCATCGGGTATCGGGCTTTCATCGAGGGCGATACCTGCGCGCCAGGTCCAGCGATTGTCGGGGCGGTAACTCACGCCCAGTGAATAGCGGTTGCTGTCTCGCCAGTTGGTGGTAACGACCGAATCAGCTGCCACGGAATCAAACTCGATACGCAGTTCATCCAGCAGGCTCCAGTTGGTCCAGGTGATGTCGCCGTTCACTGACCATTTGCCGTCTATGGCATGACTGAAACCGATGGACAGCGAGTCCGGCAGGGTGATCTTTGCCGTTGCGTCGGTATCGACCAGGCCCTGGGCGGCAGCAATTGCCGCGGCATTAGCGGGTGTTTGGAATTCGGCCTCGCCTTCGAGCCGGTGTTTCACACGCGAGCGGTAAGCCGCGCCAAGGCGTGTTTGCGGTGTAGCCTGCCACATGAAACCCAGGTTATAGCCCCAGCTCCAGTCATCACCCGTCACCTCGGCCTCACCGTCATTCGCCTGCGGTGCCAGGTTCAACGCAGCACAGGTGCCGCCCGGCAAGGTCATGGTGACATTCTCGCCGAGGAAGCAGATGCCACCAAAATCCACGGCATTGGTTAGCCGCGCCTCGATATACTGCGCATTAACACCAAAGCCGATACTCAGGGTATCGCTGGGCCTGAATGCCAGTGACGGGTTGAGGTTAACGGTCTTTAATTCCGAGGCAAGCGCATGGTAGCGGCCCACCCAGCCATTGTCGTAGTCCGTGGCCAGACCGAAGGGGGCATTCATGCCGAAGCCGAATGTCCATTGTTGATTGAGGGGGCGACTATAGTAAAAATTGGGTACGACAGCCGTTACCCCGGCATTACCGCCATTTTCATTATTCACATCGAGTGGCGCGGTGGTGAAATGGGTGGAAGCCTGATCAGTGAAGCGGGCGCTGGGAATAATGATATGCGCGGCAACATTGGCCTGCGAACCCTCCAGGTAAGCCAGGCCGGCCGGGTTGAAAAAGACCGTTGAGGCGTCTTCCGCATTGGCAGGGCTGCCGGCAAAGGCATTACCCAGTCCCCTGACGCTGTGCTCGATAATGGCAAAGCCCGCTGCATGGGCATTTTTCGTTGCCACGCCCAGACCGAGTATTAAGATAGCAAAAGCGGCTTTTAATGTTTCCTGGTTGGATAGCGACATGTTGAATCCTCTGGCGGGATATGCTTTTAATTTTTAAAGGGTTATTTTCCTGAATAATGTCGGCACGCGCGGTAATTGTAAAGTGAATGCCCCAGGCTTGAATATTAGAATACGTTAATATAAATATTAGTATGTACTAATAATCATAATAAAATCAGCATCTAAGAAGAAATATTTACGTAAAAGGCTTGACTTGATGCGTGCAGAGAAAGACACTGTTGCCATTACGCACAGGGGTGTAGGTTATACGCAACATGGGCAGTCTCAGATTGCATATGTCCCGGCACAGAAGCGGCCTGTGTACTAATAAAATCTAAACAAATTTTGAACCAGGTGTTGTCTTTAATTTGGGAGGAGACACTCAATGAAATCCAGCAAGCATTTGCTCGCCGCTGCCGTCGCAGCTACTTTCATGGTGCCGATGTCGGCATCCGCTACTAATGGCTACTTTGGTATTGGCTACGGCGCCAAGGCCCGCGGTGTGGCCGGCGCCACCACCGCTATGCCACAAGACTCCATGGCTGCTGCCGTGAACCCCGCCGGTATGGCGCATGTGGGTGAGCGTGCCGACCTTAATGTTGAGGTGTTTTCACCGGTTCGTGAGGCACAGAGTGCCTTTGCTAAGAATAACCCTAACCCGGCATTGGCGACGGGGACGAACTTGAATTCAGATAGCGGAATGAATGGCTTTATCATTCCTTCCGGTGGCTATGTCCGCAATATTGATGACCAGCTGACTGCCGGTATCACTATTTATGCTAATGGTGGTATGAACACGTTTTACGATGATGACACAGTTATAGGTAAAAATTTATTTGGTTCGAATGGTAAGTTGGGCGTTGATCTGGCGCAGCTGGTTTTTGCCCCTACCATTGCTTACAAGATTAACGAAAGTCATACGGTGGGTGCTTCCCTGTTGGTCGGTTACCAGCGCTTTAAGGCTTATGGTCTGCAGAATTTCTGTGGTTTGAAAGGTGATGGTACATGTAATCCTAATACAGGTGCCGGTGTTGGCTCGAAAGCCGCAAACGCAGGCTTGACCAACCAGGGATATGATGATGCCTGGGGCTATGGTCTGCGCGTCGGTTGGCAGGGCAAGATGAGTGACAATGTCACCTTGGGTGCCGCTTACTCATCCAAGATCTACATGGGCGAGTTTGATAAATACGATAAGCTCTTTGCCGAACAGGGTGATTTTGATATCCCGGCTAACTGGTCTATCGGTATCGCTGCCAAGGTAACACCAAAGACAACGGTGTCATTCGATATCCAACAAATCGATTACAGTGATGTGAACTCCATTGCAAACCATGGTCCAACGACTTCCGGCGCTAATGTATTTGCCGAAGGTCAGGGGTTCCTGGGCACAAATAATGGACTTGGATTTGGTTGGGATGATATGACCATTTTCAAGCTCGGCATGGTCTATGAGCATGATGCGCACTTTACTTACCGTCTGGGTGTGAGCCACACCGAACAGCCGATTGGTAATGATGAGATTACCTTTAATATTCTGGCACCAGCGGTTATTGAGGACCACATTACGGCTGGTTTCACTTACCGCCCAACGGGTAAGGATGATAACGAGATAAACGTTGCCTTTATGCATGCTCTCAACAATGAAGAGCGTGGTGATTTCCCGCAGGCCTTCGGTGGTAGTGGTCCAGGTACGGGTGAATCTCGAATTGAGATGTACCAGAACGCCGTGGAAATTGGTTATTCCTGGAAGTTCTAAGACAAGCTTTATCGTTGTATAAAAAGGGGCCCGAGAGGGCCCTTTTTTTATGCCCCATCAACCCCGTAGGTCGGATATACTGTATGCTCACATACATAATCCGACGTGCCTATGCTAAATTCGGTGATGGAATTATTTCAGGGGCTCCGCAGGTTAGACCCCTACGGTGAATTTACTTCATTCCTGCTATTAACTTTCGCGTCGGATTACGCGCCTTCGCGCTAATCCGACCTTGTATCTCTCTCGATAGGCTGTTTAGCTATCAGCGTATCAGGGT
>NZ_JAVVES010000028.1:0-31667 GCF_032250955.1 Sulfuriflexus sp.
AGGATGAGGGGGTAAATAAAACAAGGTGTTATCGAATCTAAATCCCCTCACCCTAACCCTCTCCCGAAGGGAGAGGGTATTAACGGGACAGCAGTGAATATTTATGTATAAGAACAAATTAATCTTAAGGTTTCCTTAAACCAGTCGGTGGAAATTTGTTTTTGATGTGCTGAATAAACAGGGCAAGAAACAGGGGTTTTTGCGTGATCCCTCGACTCCTTGTCAAGGTATGCTTTCAAGAAATAAGATAGTGTTAATGATGGTAGAACCCAACCCCCAAGCGATAATCAATGCTGAAAATCTCCAATAACGTAGAAATCCCCGCGAGCGACATCGAGATAAGCGCGGTGCGCGCGCAAGGTGCAGGGGGCCAGAATGTCAACAAGGTCGCCACCGCGATACACCTGCGCTTTGATATCCAGGCCTCCTCGTTACCCGAATTTTACAAGCAGCGGCTCGCAAAACTCAAAGACCGGCGTATCAGTCGCGACGGCGTTATTATCATCAAGGCCCAGCGTTTCCGCAGCCAGGAGAAGAACCGGGAAGACGCCCTTGAGCGCTTACGTGAACTTGTTAAAAGTGTGGCGGTGACGCAGAAGGTACGTAAACCGACAAGGCCCAGCCGGGGCGCGGAACAAAAGCGTCTCAAGCAGAAGGAGCAACGCGGCAAAACCAAGACGCTACGTGGCAAGATCGGTGACTATAACGGCCAGTAACCCGCTTCATACGAGCCGTCTCCGTAGTCGGCGGCCTCACGTTTGCCCCGCTGAATGTCATGCGGAAGGGGAAATAAGGACGGGGTAACAGGTCGCATACCCTGTTCGACAGGGCTTTTTCATCCCGTCGGGGCTTGAAATAGGCTTGTCTGCCCCAATATGTATCATTACGGTGGTGTTTTCCGGCAATGTTCCGGTTACACTGTCCGGGACAGCTACATTTTATCCCGGTTTTTTCAGAAGTTTCCTTTCAGTATCTCCTGTAAATTACCTCGCATGATTTGTAACGCAACATTGTTTTTTTTTGATATGAGGTAATTGATATGGCTACTGGTACAGTCAAATGGTTTAACGACTCGAAGGGTTTCGGTTTTATTGCACCGGCTGATGGCAGCGAAGATGTATTTGTACATTTTTCCGCAATCGCCAGCGATGGTTTCCGTTCCCTGGCAGAAGGTCAGGCCGTGAACTTTGAAGTGGAAAATGGCCCGAAAGGCCTGCAGGCAACCCAGGTGACAGCCGCCTAGGTTACACCCCGCTTTAGTACTACCCGAAAGGGCCCCGTTCATTTGTACGGGGCCCTTTTCTTTATACTCACCGGCGGCGCTGACCTGCCTGTCGCGGTGGGGCGGTGAATTATGCGATAATGCGCCGGATATCTTTAAGATTAACCTCATTTTTGGAACAGTGTTTTGATTTCTACAGCAAATATTACCATGCAGTTCGGCGCCAAGCCGCTCTTCGAAAACATCTCGGTCAAATTCGGTGAAGGTAATCGTTACGGCCTGATCGGCGCTAACGGTTGCGGCAAGTCCACCTTCATGAAGATCCTCGGCGGTGAACTTGAGCCGACCGGTGGCAATGTCTCGGTAGACGCCAACGAGCGCGTCGGCAAGCTGCGCCAGGACCAGTTTGCCTATGAGGAATACTCGGTACTGGATACCGTGATCATGGGGCATGCCGAGCTGTGGGAAGTCAAAAAAGAGCGTGACCGTATCTACTCCCTGCCGGAGATGAGCGAAGATGACGGCATGAAGGTCGCCGAGCTCGAAGTCGAGTTTGCCGAGCTGGACGGCTACACCGCCGAGGCCCGCGCCGGTGAACTGCTGCTCGGTCTGGATCTGCCGCTTGAACAGCACACCGGGCCGATGAGTGAGGTTGCACCGGGCTGGAAACTGCGCGTGCTGCTGGCCCAGGCCCTGTTCGCTGATCCGGATATCATGCTGCTTGATGAGCCGACCAATAACCTCGACATCAATACGATTCGCTGGCTGGAGGGCGTGCTCAATGAGCGTAACAGCACCATGATTATCATCTCGCATGACCGTCACTTCCTGAATAGTGTCTGTACGCATATGGCGGATCTCGATTACGGTGAACTGCGTGTTTTCCCCGGAAACTATGACCAGTACATGCTGGCCTCGACCCAGGCCCGTGAGCGTCTGCTGTCGGATAACGCCAAGAAGAAGGCACAGATTGCGGATTTGCAGCAGTTCGTTGCGCGCTTCTCGGCAAACGCCTCCAAGGCCCGCCAGGCGACTTCACGTGCCAAGCAGATTGAAAAGATCCAGCTGGAAGACGTGAAGCCATCCAGCCGGGTGAACCCGTATATCCACTTTGACCAGGAAAAGAAACTGCATCGTCTGGCCGTGGAGCTTGAAGGTCTGAGCAAGGGCTACGATGGCGAAGCGCCATTGTTTAAGGATCTGAACATGATGGTGGAGGCCGGTGAGCGTATTGCCGTCATTGGCCCGAACGGTATCGGTAAGACGACCTTGCTGAAGACGCTGGTTGGTGAGCTGGAAGCAGATGCCGGCAGAGTCAAATGGTCAGAAAATGCCAGCCTCGGCTATTTTGCCCAGGACCATGCCAGTGACTTTGAACAGGACATGACCGTTTTTGACTGGATGAGCCAGTGGCAGCAAAAGGGTGAGGACGAACAGGTTATTCGTGGCACCCTGGGCAAGCTGCTGTTCTCCAGGGACGACGTGAACAAGTCGGTAAAGGTGATCTCCGGTGGTGAACAGGGACGGATGCTGTTTGGCAAGCTCATGCAGTTGAAGACCAATGTGTTGATCATGGACGAACCGACCAACCACCTTGATATGGAGTCCATCGAGTCGCTGAATATGGCGCTGGAAAAATACCCGGGCACACTGATTTTCGTCAGTCATGACCGTGAGTTTGTATCCTCACTGGCCACGCGGATCATCGATATGGAGAACGAGGGTGTGGTTGACTTCCAGGGTAGCTACGAAGAATACCTGCAAAGCAAGGGCATCGACAGCTAGGCTGTTTCGCTCTGGCAGTAAAGCGCCTGCAGCCCCTGGATGACGCTTGTCAGCTCCAGCCTGGCGATGCGGTAAAAGACGGTGGCCAGGCAGCCGTTTTTTCCAACAGTCAGGTACTGATGAGCACGCGCAAGGCCTCGAGGCGCAGGCTGGCGGCATCAAGGACGTCGGTGAGCGCCTGTAACTGCCGGCTGAAAAACTCGATTTCGTCAGCGCGCACATTCGGATTGACCTGGGCCAGGGCCTTGAGACGGTCGATCTCGGTCTGCAGGGTGTCACGGGTTCCCTGATGCGCCTCGGCGAGGATAGCCGGGGCCTGCCGGGCGGCCTGTTTTTCACAGGCCGCAAGCATGGTCTTCAGCTCTGCTTTATAAGCGCGCACGATGGTCGAGGCGGTCTCATTATTGACGCCCTCGCGAACCTTGTTGATCGTCGCATGCGGCAATGCCGTGTGCAGGTCGCGGGCCTGTTGGTCGAGGACCACGCGGATCGTCGTCGGCGGCAGGTAACGGCTGACCTGCAGGGCGGTATTCGCCGTTGATTCGAGGCTGAACAGGCATTCTAGTAACAGGCTGCCGGGCTTCAGGCCCTTGATCTTGAGCGAGGCCATGGCCGTATTGCCCTGTTCACTGCCGAGGACCATGTCCATGGCCCCGCTCAGCAGCGGGTGCTCCCAGGTCAAAAACTGCATGTCCTCATTGGCCAGTGCGGTAGCCCGGTCGTAGGTGACGGTCATGCCTTCTTCGCGCAGGGCGGGAAAGTTGCCGGTTTGCATATGATCGCCGGGGTGCAGGACAAAGCTCTTTTCGCCATGAACTTCACTCTCGACATCGTAGGCATTGAAGACCTGCTCCAGGTAAGGCATGAGGTCGGCCCGCTGATCGTAACGCCTTGCCTGTTCACATAATTGTTCGGCCACATGTGGCCGGCAGGAGTTGTATTCGAGCAGGCGATCACGGCCGCGTTGCATGGCCTCGTTCAGCTCATCATGCAATTGCTTGCTGTGCTCTATGAGCGCCGTGTGATCGGCTTGTGGTGTGTGCAGTGCCTGCAGTAACTGGTTCTTGACCCGGGCGAAGACATTATGCCCGGCCGGGCAGGTATGCTCGAAGGCCGACAGACCTTCGTGATACCAGTTCAGCAGCAGCTGCTGTGCCGTCTCTTCCAGGTACGGCACGTGGATGCGAATGCTCTGCGTCTGGCCGATACGATCCAGTCGCCCGATGCGTTGTTCAAGCAGGTCCGGGTTCAGGGGCAGGTCGAAGAGGATCATGTGGTGCGCAAACTGGAAGTTGCGACCCTCACTGCCGATCTCGGAACAGACCAGCACCTGGCTGCCAAATTCCTGATCCGCAAAGTAGGCGGCAGCCCGGTCGCGTTCAATCAGGCTCAGGTATTCCTGGAAGACCGCGGCATGGATGCCAGCGCGTGTGCGCAGGGCCTCGGCAATATCCATGGCCGAGTGGGGATTGGCCGTGATCACCAGTACCTTGGCGGGGCGCAGGGTTTTCAGTTGGGCACTGAGCCACTCCACGCGCGGGTCGAGCGTGGTCCACGCAGCCTCGCTGTCTTCATTGGCCAGTTGATAAGCCAGTTCCGGGCATAACAACAGCCGCGGGTCACAGTCGTCGGCCAGCCCCGCCAGCGCCTGTGTGTAGACCTCGGGCATGGGCAGGGCGTAAGCGTGCAGTTGCCGCGCCGGAAAGCCCTTGACGGCAGCCCGCGTATTGCGAAACAGCACGCGGCCGGTGCCATGCCGATCGAGCAGGTGCTCAACAAGTTGTTGCCGGGCGGTGCTGCGCTGCCCGGCGCTGCTGTCTGGCCCTACCAGGTCGTCGAGGAGTCTCTGGTTATCACCTTCATCAAGCGTCGCCGCGAGGGTTTGCCGGGCCTGCTCATCCAGCGGTTGCTCGTTGAGCAGTTGTTCCACGGCGCGGGCGACCGGCTCATAACCCTGCTCTTCTTCAATAAAACTGTCGTAGTCCGGGAAGCGATCCGGGTCCAGCAGCCGCAGGCGCGCAAAGTGACCGGTCTTGCCGAGTTGTTCCGGGGTGGCCGTGAGCAGCAATACGCCGTTGATCTCGGCGGCCAGCAGTTCGATCAATTCATACTCCAGGCTGGCACCGTCCGGCGACCATTCGAGGTGGTGCGCCTCGTCGACCACGAGCAGATCCCAGTTGCCGAGGTAGGCCTCCTTGAAGCGGTTCGGATGATTGCTCAGAAAATCGAGGCTGCACAGCACCAGCTGTTCACTGTGGAACGGGTTGCGGGTTTCATTCTCGTCGGCCAGGGCGGCACAACGTTCCTCATCAAAGACGCTGAAGTGCAGGTTGAAACGCCGCACCATTTCCAGCAGCCACTGGTGGACCAGGCTGTCCGGAACGATGATAAGCACACGCCGGGCACGCTCGGTGAGTAATTGCTGGTGGAGGATGAGCCCAGCCTCGATGGTTTTACCCAGGCCTACCTCATCTGCCAGCAACACACGTGGTGCGTAACGATTCGCGACCTCATGGGCGATGTAAAGCTGGTGCGGAATCAGGCTGGTGCGGCCACCGGTCAGGCCGCGCAGTTCAGTGTGAGCGAGCCGGTTCAGGTGTTGCAGAGTCTGGTAGCGCAGCTCAAACCATTTGTTCTTGTCAATCTGGCTGGCAAATAAACGTTCGGCGGGGCGGTTTAACTGCAGCGAGGGGTCGAGTTGTCCTTCCGGCAGTACGACCGGCTCGCCGCTATCCTCGCGCCGACCGGTGTAATCGAGCAGGCCATTGGTTTCCGCCACGCTTTCGATGTGGATGCTCCAGCCATGCTGGCTGCGGACAATATCACCAGTGGCGAACGCCACCCGACTGAGCGGTGCCGTTAAGCGGGCATAGGTACGGGTTTCTCCGGCAGCAATAAACGCCAGGCTGACGGTGCGCTGATCGACCTCGATAATGCTGCCCAGGCCCAGTTGTATTTCGGCTTCGCTAATCCAGCGTTGCCCGATGATGAAATCTTGCACGGCTAATCCATGGTGATATGCAGGGGGGCGCTATGGTAGTGGATTTGTCTGACAATGTCGTGAAGCGCGGGGGGCTATAAATATGTTTTTTTACTGAGAGAGATAACCGCGGGCATTAATATTTTATTGGTATTTTAGGTAAATATACGGTTACACTATGTATTGTTTACTTATTATCTCGGTCTTTTCAGAAGCAGCGCTTGTTTTCTCCTGTAATTCACCTTGGATGATTAGTAACGAAACACTATATTATTGATTATTAAAGGTTTTAAAAATGGCTACAGGTACAGTTAAGTGGTTTAACGATTCCAAGGGTTTTGGCTTCATTTCACCAGATGATGGCAGTGCAGACGTGTTTGTACATTTCTCAGCAATTCAGAGCGACGGTTTCCGCAGTCTGGCCGAAGGTCAGGCCGTGACCTTTGAAGTCGAGCAGGGTCCGAAAGGCCTGCAGGCGACTCAGGTCAAAATCGCCTAAGACAGCTGAACCTTCCCTTGCCACAGGGATGCTGGCAAGGGAATTCAAAAAGGCAGTCAGATTAACGCCCTCGTGGTGTTAGGCTGATTGCTTTTTTTTATTTTAAGCTCGCCGGGAGTCCTTCACGTTGGCTGAACTGCATCCGCAATTACAAAATGACTGCCTGCTGTTAGGAGAGTTCGAGCTGTGCAAATTACTGTTGATGAAGGACGCGAATTATCCCTGGTTTATTCTCGTTCCGGATCGGCACGGTATTACAGAGATTTACCAGCTTGACGAAGCGGCACAACGGCAACTGATGCGAGAGTCCTCGGTCATGGCAAGACTGCTGGTTGAGCACTTCCAGGCCGACAAGGTAAACATCGCGGCATTGGGTAACGTTGTGCCGCAATTACACGTTCATCATATTGCCCGCTATCTTGAAGACCCGGCATGGCCTGCCCCGGTATGGGGAGCCTGTCCGGCACGGGCCTATACCGGGGAGGCATTGCAGCTGACAAGGGATAAAACCCTGCTGGCATTGCGGGGACAGGCCGGGTTTGAATCTGCCTGGAAACCTAGTCTTTAAGGGTCTCGCCAACGCGAGATCTAAGATAACATATTGAATAATAAATAAATAATGTTAGCGTGATAGCCGGGGCGCGTCCTGGGGCGGCTTAAAAAACTATAAGTAAATTCTTATATAGATATTCGACTCTATATCCGATAAAATAACTCAACTATTATTTGAAATAGCCTAATTTTTTAAGGAGCGGCGAGCAATGCAAGCAGAAGTAGATGGCAAGATAATCGAACTCAGTGAAGCCGGTTGGCTCCTGAATCTCGATGAATGGAGCGAGGACCTGGCCCACGAGATCGCCAAAAACGAAAAGATCGCAGAGCTGACAGATGAGCACTGGGATATCATCAATACAGCTCGCGAATACTTTTTAGAAAACGGCGTTGTGGCTGAGCCGCGGCTCTTCTCCAAAATAATGAAGAAGAAGTTTGGTGATGATCGCAGCAGCCAGAAGTACATATATTCCCTGTTCCCGACCGGGCTTATCAAGTGTGCGAACAAGGTCGCCGGCCTGCCGCGCCCGAAAGGTTGTAGCTAAGACCAGGTTGTTTTTTGAAGTCAAAACCGGAAAGGGGAGCGACTGAATGTGGCTCCCCTTTTTTGTGCCCGTAACCTTCCCGAAGACAAGACCTCTCGCCGCAAGCCGGGGGAAAGGATATGATTGGACCAGAAAAATAATGCCTGCAAAGTCAGGCTAACGGGAGTAATAGAAACCAGTGGTTCCTCAAGCCATGCTATTTTTTAAAGCGCTGACCCATGCCGGGTTTTGAAGGCATCGTCGCACTCGTCAGGGACTGGCTCCTTGTCGCGCTAGCCGCTGACATTGGCTGGCAGCTTGGTGTGGTGTTCCTGGCCGCCTTGGCCGGCTGGCTGGCGCATCGTGGCTGGCAGGTGCAAATCGACAAACGGCGAGGAAAACGCGAGGGGCTGCACAGGCTGGCCATGCGCGGCATCGGTCGCGCGGCCTTGCCGCTCATTGCCTTCCTCGTGGTGCTCGGCGGCCGTGGCATCCTGTCCCGTTTCGAGATACAGACCCACCTGCTGGATGTGCTGGCACCCTTGCTCCTTTCCCTGGCGCTGATTCGCCTGCTTGTCTATATCCTGCGCCGGGCATTTGGGCCGAGTGCCGCCTTGCGGGCATGGGAAGGGGTGATCGGATCGCTCGTCTGGGGAGGCGTGGCCCTGCACCTGCTGGGCTGGTTACCCGACCTGCTTGCCGCCCTGGATGCCGCCTCGATTAATCTGGGCAAGACGCGCATCTCAATGCTGTCCATTCTGAAACTCATTTTCACCATTGCCGTCTTAATGGTAGTGGCCGGCTGGGTATCACGTTATATCGAGCAACGTGCCGCGCGGTCAGTCTACCTGAGCAGCAGCATGAAGGTAGGCCTGAGTAAAATCAGCAAGGTCGTGCTGTATACCATTGCCACCCTGATCGCCCTGAATACGGTCGGGATAGATTTAACCACGCTGACAATATTCGGCGGGGCACTGGGTGTGGGGCTTGGTTTCGGCCTGCAGCGCATTGCGAGCAACTTTATCAGCGGCTTTATCCTGTTATTCGATCGGTCGATAAAACCGGGCGATGTGATAACCGTTGGTGAGCGTTTCGGCTGGGTCGTGGCATTGCACGCACGTTATATCGTGGTCCGGGACCGCGATGGCGTGGAATCCCTGATACCGAATGAAAATCTCATCACCTCGGTGGTGACGAACTGGAGTTATACCGACAAGCATGTGCGCGTCAAGGTGCCGGTACAAATCAGTTACGCGGATGACCCGGAAGAGGCCATGCAGGTAATGCTGGATGCCTGCCAGGCCAACAAACGTGTGCTGGTTGAGCCGCCGCCGCAGGCGCGCCTGCTGTCATTCGGCGATAATGGTATCGACCTCGAACTCAGATTATGGCTGGATGACCCGGAACAGGGCGTCGGTAGCGTCAGGTCAGATATTAATATGGCGGTATGGAAAGGCTTCAAGGAAAAGGGCATTACAATTCCCTTCCCGCAGCGCGACATACATATGATCGATAAGCCAACTTGATGGGCCTTAAGCGGCGGCTTGCGGGTGCGGAGTCTTGTTTACCAGCATAACAGGCCGCCAGACGTGTTTTCAGCCAGGGACCGAATGCCCTCCCGGTAAATGATCTCTCACCGTGCCCGGCCGCGTGGCTATCTTGTACTTATGCCGGGTTTATTTTTAATCAATGGCTTACAGGCTTGCCGGTGGGGATTTAGTTATATTCTTGGGGGTATCAAGATTTTCTGGGGTAAATGCGTTGTCTGTCGCCTTGCCAGTAGGCACAATGCCGCTACCTGTTTCATCCGGCTGCGGGGCGACTCGCTGCGGAGACATTAACTCATATCAAATATAAGGAATGAACCATGAAGCTGATTTTATTGGGGGCGCCAGGCGCCGGTAAGGGTACCGTGGCCAAGATGCTGACCGAGCTGGATGGCTCAGTCCAGATTTCTACCGGCGACATTCTCCGCGGCGCGGTAAAGGCCGGCAGCGAGCTGGGCAAGCAGGCCCAGGATTTCATGAACCGTGGCGACCTCGTGCCCGATGAACTGATCATGGGCATTATGGAAGACCGCCTGCAGGAGCCCGATTGTGCCAATGGTTTCTTGCTTGACGGCTTTCCGCGCACCATCCCGCAGGCTGAAGCCCTGAAGGAATTGCTGGCCCGTATCGGTGTGAAACTGGACATGGCGGTGAGCCTTGATGTGCCACGTGATGTTATTCTTGATCGCTTGACTACACGGCGCACCTGTTCCAACTCTGACTGCCAGGCCATTTACAACACCAAGAGCAGTCCGACCAAGGTCGAAGGCGTCTGTGACAAGTGCGGCAGCCCGACCATTCAACGTGAAGATGAAACGGTGGAAGCAATTTCTCACCGTCTGGAAACCTACAATGAAAAGACCGCACCACTGATCGGCTATTACGAAGGTGAAGGCCTGCTCATGAGCGTCAATGCGACATCCAGTGACGCCGTGGTGGCCGCAATCAAGGAACGCATCGGCTAATACGCCGGAGAGTTTCCGAAACCGACCCGGCGGGGCGCAGGCGAAAGCCGCGCCCCGTTTTTTTTGTGCCCGGATTGCAGATTGTCTATGCTGGCTCTCTCTCCTTGAACGGGTGGACAACATGAAACACACAATGGATGACCTGCTGTCGATCATGGCAGCATTACGTGACCCGGAAACGGGTTGCCCCTGGGACCGGAAACAAAGCTTTGCCAGCATTGCGCCCTATACCCTGGAGGAGGCCTACGAAGTCAGTGACGCGATTGCGCGTAACGACATGCGAGAGCTTCGTGGCGAGCTCGGCGACCTGTTGTTCCAGGTGGTGTTCTACGCACAAATGGCCCACGAGCAGGGCGAGTTCGATTTCACCGACATTGTTGACGGCATCTGCGCCAAGATGTTGCGCCGTCATCCACATGTATTTGCCGGCGCGGAATACGCGAGCGAAGAAGCGCTGCACCACGCCTGGGAAGCCGAAAAGGAAAAGGAGCGGGCCGCTAACCGGACGACGGGTGCGCTGGACGGCGTAGCACGGGCCCTGCCGGCACTGACGCGGGCAGTGAAACTGCAGAAGCGGGCCGCGCGGCTCGGGTTTGACTGGCCGGCGACGCCGGGCGTGCTGGCCACGTACGGCGAAGAGTTTGCAGAACTGGAAGCGGCGCAGGCCGGTAAAGACAGTGCCGTGGCGGCAGAAGAGTTCGGTGACCTTTTGTTCAGTATGGTGAAGCTTGCCCGGCACTTGCAGCTCGAGCCAGAGGCATGTCTGCGGCAGGCCAATGACAGGTTTGAACGGCGTTTCCGGCAGATGGAACGGCTACTCGCTGACAAGGGTGAGAGGCCAGGCAGCCTCAGCCAGAAAGAGATGGATAGAGTATGGGAAAAGGCCGGGCGCGATGAGCCTGCCGTATGAAGTATTCAAGTCTGCTACTATTGGTCGTCTGAATATTAGCGAGGATATGGACATGTCTGATGCGGATGCAAATGACGAGATCTTCGAGCAAGCCTTCCAGCACACGGTCGAGTTCGGCAACAGCATGGCCGAGGCGGATAAAGAGGCGCACCCGTGGGATATCTCGGATGGCTTGCTGGCCGGCGCGATTCAATACTGGCTGTATGCCCACCAACCCTGTGGCGACCCGCTGTGCGAGGACTGTGCGTCGGTCAGTACAGCCGAAAACCGGCTACGGGAACTTCAGCAACTGGTGCAGGAATATGCCGAGGAAAGCCAGTATTTCCACTCGCCTCATGATATCAATGTCGGGCGCGCCTAGGAGGCTGTTACATGCGCTACCGTGAAGTGGAGGATGTCACCAAACTCGGGCCACCGATAGACGATCACCTGGCCGATGCCACCGTATTTGTCACGTTTTTGATCGGTATACTTTTTATCGTCATGGGGCGTTTTGGACGGCAGCGCTGGTTGGTTCACTGGGGTGGTCTCAGCCTGATTGCCTGCACTGTCTACCTCTTTGTTGTCGTCACCGACATGGTATAATCCGGACTCGTTACTTTCTTATGCAGCTTGTCGATACCCATTGTCATCTCGATTTTTCGGCCTTTGACGAGGATCGCGCCGGCGTGCTAAGTGCCTGTAGGCAACAGGGCATCGCGCAAATCATTATTCCTGCCGTGACACGTTCCAACTGGGCAAATGTATTGGGACTCTGTGCGCAAGAGAAGGGGCTGCACCCGGCACTCGGCCTGCACCCGGTCTTTACCGCAGAGCATCAGGACGATGACCTTGTGGAACTGGAAGGGCTGCTCGCCCGTCACCGCGAGCAGGTGGTTGCCGTTGGTGAGATCGGACTGGATTTTTTCATCGACAACCCGGACAGGGAAAAACAATCCGCGCTGTTTGAGGCACAACTGCAACTTGCCCGGCAGGCCGACCTGCCCGTCATCGTGCATGTCCGCAAGGCGCATGACCAGGTCCTGGGCTTTCTGCAACGCGCAGGTGTCAGGGGTGGCACGGCGCATGCCTTCAATGGCAGTCTGCAGCAGGCAAAAAAATATATCGATCTGGGTTTCAAGCTCGGCTTTGGCGGTACCCTTACCTATGCGAACGCCAGCAGGATACAGGCACTGGCCAGGCAACTGCCCCTCGACAGTATTGTGCTGGAGACCGACGCCCCGGACATGGTGGTTGCCAGTCACCGGGGGCAGCGTAACAGCCCGCTCTATCTGGTCGAGATCCTGCAGGCACTCGCGGCTGTGCGCAGTGAAAGCGCCCGACGGCTGGCGGAACAGACGACGATGAATGCCCGGACTATTTTTTCTTTGGCGTAATGTGAAATGACAAGCGAAACTTATCACAACCGGTTTTCCGGTATAGGTCGCCTTTACGGCCGGTCAGCAACGGAGGTTATCCACGGCATGCATGTCTGCGTTGTCGGCCTCGGCGGGGTTGGTTCGTGGGCGGTGGAAGCGCTGGCCCGCTCCGGCGTCGGCAGCCTGACCCTGATTGATTACGATACGATTGCCGAGAGTAATATTAACCGGCAAATTCATGCCGGCACCAGAAGCCTTGAAACCAAGAAGCACCAGGCACTGGCGGAACGAGTGCGGGATATTAACCCCCATTGTGATTGCAGGATAATCGATGACTTCCTGACGGCGGATAACCTGTTTGAATACATGAGCACGGATTATGACTATGTCATCGATGCGATAGACAGTATCAAGTTCAAGTCAGCCATGATCTATCATTGCAAGCGTAACCGCATCCCGATTATTACCACGGGTGGTGCCGGCGGCCTGACCGATCCCACGCAGATCGCCATTCGTGATCTGAACAAGACCCATAATGACCCGCTGGCGGCCAAGGTGCGCGCACAGTTGCGCAGCAGTTACGGCTTTACCCGGAACATGAAGCGTTATTTCGGTATTGAGTGCGTGTATTCAACCGAGCAGCAGCGCTACCCGAAGGCGGATGGCAGTATCGGCTTTGCGAAACCGGGTATTCATGGCATTTCGATGGACTGCAATTTTGCCTACGGTTCGGCGACCATGGTTACCGGCACCTTTGGTTTTGTCGCCGCCGCGCGGGTGATCGAAAAGACCCTGAAAAAGCACCTGCAGGCCGGCGCACCGGCGGCCCTGGCGGTTGATGAGAAAGGATAAAGCGCTATTGATACGTTACGTAGAAACGCAACGTTTGCAGCGGCCAACGCGTTACAGTCTGCCGCGCTGTTAGTGACTAGCCCGGCTCGCCCACAAGTTGGCGAAGAAAGTCCTGATATTCCCGGCTGTGCCAGGCCTGCCCGCCGATGACCACGTAACGGATCATGCCCTGCGGATCGACCAGGTAGGTGGAAGGCAGGCCGCGCGGTTGCCACGCCTCGGTGACGAGGCCGTCGTAATCCATGAGCGAGTTGATTTCCGGGGCGACACTGGCGAGAAAGCTGAACACGGTATCGTCTGACTCCGCGGTATTGATAATCGCAAAGGTCAGCGGCTTGTCGGCAAACGCCTTAACAAGTATCTCTATGGTCGGCATTTCGCGCCGGCAGGGGCCGCACCAGCTGGCCCAGAAATGCACAAAGGCCCACTGGTCACCGGCCCTGCGCAGGTCGAACTGTTCACCGTCCATGTTTTGCAGTTGTAGTGGCGGGGCCAGTCGCGGCGTGATCGCGATTACGCCCTTGGGCAGCGATATATCCGCCGCCGAGAGGGTCTGGCTACAGACGAACATGAGCATGCCGATCAGGAATTTCTTCATGATTGATCCTCTCCGCAACGCAGATCCGCGATGCGCACATCTATGCGTGGCCCCTGCTTGTCCCTGCCGGTGGCGAACGACGCGTGGAGGCTGAAGGGTTTGTCTGTCCGGGACAGGGTGATATTACCGCCCTCGTGTTCATCGGCTTGAAAGTCCAGCTCGGCGGGGAGCAGGGTCCAGCGGAAGGTCGACTGGTGGGGCAGGGCCAGCCCGATCCGTTGCCAGCGTTGTTGCCACTCCTCCCGGGTAACCCGTTTTAACGGGCCGCTTGCGGTCTGGAATCGCCAGTTGGCTGTCTCCAGCCAGAGGATGTCACGACTCTTGTTGTGAATACCAATCGTAAAAAAGCAGGCCGTGCGCGTCAGCAAGATCGCCTCGGCAGGGAAGCCCCGGCCTTCATAAAAGGCTGCCATCTGCTGTGCCGTGCGCGGGTTCACCGTGAGTTTAAGGAAATCGTTCTCAAATACCCGCCGTTCCGGCTGGGCGGCCTGGAGTGTGCCCACGGCCAGAAGTCCGATGGCAAGGACGCATAAGAAAAGGTTTATGTTCGCTGATCGGTGATGCATTATGATGGTGTCCGGCGATGAGAAACAGGTTTGCTCGCGGATATCTTATCGCGATGCAGGGGCCGGCGTGAAGTTCTTGATCCAGATCAACGTATTTTACACAAAGTATATTAGAGTATGCTTATATTAATTTAAGGAAGCCTGGAATGAGTGGATATGTGAAAACGCAGCTGGCGCGGATACTCCTGCTCGGTGGCAGCTTGCTGCTGGCCATGACGGCCTCGGCGGCACCGAATGGCGAGGCGCTGTATGATCAGCATTGTGCCAGTTGCCATGGTTACGATGGCCATGGTGGCATGGGGATCCCGTTGGCGCTACCGGCCTTTCTGCAGAGCGTGCCGAATGAATACCTGATCAAGACGATTCGATATGGCCGGGAAGGGCGGGTGATGCCGCCGTTCAAATACCTGAGTGATGCGCAGATTGATGCCATCGTTAAACACGTGCGGGGTTTCTCCAGCGCCGAGGGCGCCCCACTCACCCTCGGTTCGGTACAGGGTGAGCCGAAAAACGGCGCACGCCTGTATACCAAATACTGCGCAACCTGTCATGGCGCCAATGGCGAAGGGGGCAAGGGAACCGGGGTGACCTTCTCGCGGCCACGTGACCTGCCGGTGATCGCGCCGGCGCTGAACAACCGTGGCTTCCTTGCCGCGGCATCGGACAAAATGATCAAACAGACGTTGATGAAGGGGCGTGAAGGTACGCCGATGCAGTCTTTTCTCAAGCAGGGTCTGAGCGAAAGCGATATAAACGATATTGTCAGCCACGTACGCTCCTTTGAGGGACAAACCCGGAAGTCAGCATCGCCTGAAAAACAGGACATATCGCCGGTACTGGTGAGGGAGTCTTCCTATGATCTGAAGACCACCATCGAAAACGTCAAGGCCGCAGCCGCGGCGGCGAATTATCGCCTCATCCGGGTCCAGGAGCTGGACAAGGGCATGGTCAAGGAAGGCAAGGAGTCGCAGAAGGAAATGGTCATCTATTTCTGTAATTTCGAGCTCCTCAACAACGTACTGGCGCTGGACCCGCGAGTCGGCATTTTCCTGCCATGCCGGGTCACGGTGGTCGAACGCGAGGGTAAGGTCCAGGTGATGTCGATCAACCCTCAGCACATGAGCGCCCTGTATAACAATGCTGAACTGGATAAGGCCTGTGATGAAATGACAGCGATTTATGAAAATATTCTTGAGGAGGCCACTTTATGAAACGTTTGTTACTGATTGGCCTGATGGTTTGTTCCTGGCTGGCCACGCCTGTCTATGCCGAGGGCCTGCTGATGTTCCGTTCCAAGCAGACCTTCCCGGAGGCGATGCTGGCCTTGCAGGGCGCGATTGCCGAACATGGTTATACCGTCAGCCGGGTACAGCGCGTTGATATCGGTCTGACCACATCAGGTTATACGACTGACAAGTACCGCATCGTGTTTTTTGGCAAGTCGGGCGAGCTGAACGCAATCAAGTATGCCGAGCCGGAACTGATCCCCTATCTGCCGTTGAAGATCGCCATTTTTGCCGAAGGGCAAGAGACGATGCTGGTGACGGCAAATCCGGTACAGTATGCGAGTTTTGTCCGCAATAAGAATATTGCGGACATACTCAGGCGTTGGGAAAACGACTTGCGATCTATCTTCAACGACATGAAGTAGAACGCAGATCGGTTTTAGTGCTGGTGACCTTCCGGACCATGGACATGACCATGGGCGATCTCTTCTTCTGAGGCATCACGGATATCGATTACCTTGACCTCGAAGTTCAGGGTGACGCCCGCCAGTGGATGGTTACCATCGACCGTGACATTCCCGTCTTCAACGGCGGTCACCGTAACGACCACCGGCTCACCGTCCGGGCTGGCAGCGTGAAACTGGCGACCAACCTCGATGTCACTGGCGTCATCAAACATTTCAATAGAGACAACCTGGCTCATTTCAGGGTTACGTTCACCGTAGCCTTCGGCCGGCTCGACGGTAACCGTCAGCTCATCATCCACCACCTTGTCGGTCAGGGCCTTCTCCAGACCGGGAATGATATTGCTTGCGCCGTGGAGGTAGGCAAAGCTGCCGTCTTGTGAGCTGTCGATGACAGTGTCCTGATCATCGCGCAGGGTATAATTCAGGGTAACAACCTTTTGATCGGCAATTTGCATGGGAAATCCTTAACTGGGGAAAATATGAATGACGAAGGATACCAGCTTGGCCGGAAAAAATAAAAAAATGCCAGTATTTTGTCGTTTTTCCCGGGGGTTTTTCTCTATAATGAAATGATGAGCCGTATTCCGCTGGATCCCTATACCGACCTCGTCGAGGAACATTTTGCCGTCATCTATGCGCCGCGCCGCCACCGGGATCGCTTCCCGGAAAACTGCGTGCAGATCATGGCCTCCGAGCAGGCCGCGCGCGAGGCCGAGGATACGGAGAAGAATGTTTTTGCTGCCCGTGTCGTCGGTCCATCGCGTTCTTCCGAGGGGCTGCGGCTGTATTACCTGGAAGCCTGGCTGAGCTGAGACCAGCAGGAAATGTGGTTTACTTCCCGGGCAGTCATCACGGCTGCCGGGGAATTATTTATTCAGCCTGGTGTACTTGGATCCTTCCAGGGTCAGGTTATACATGAGGCCCTTGTTGCCGAAGACAAAGGCGACGATCGGGTCCCGGATGTTACTGGTGTCGATCGTGCCACCGGCACCGAGCTCAATGAGCGCTACAGAGCCATCGACACCGGCCTCCCAGCCATCGCTCTGCCGGAACTTGTCCAGGGCCGATTTTTCAGTGAAGACCAGGATCACGGTCTTGGACTGCGCGCCGAGCTGGAAGCCGATTGAGGCCGCCGCGGTACTGTAGTAGGCAACGGTCTTGCCCTTGACCAGTAATGCCCCCTCGCCGTATTCACCACCGATACCAAAACCGGCCTTGATCACGCTCGGAAACACCAGCATGCCTTCGGCCATATTGGCAAATTTTCTGGCCCCGCCGACCTCTTTGTAAAAGCGTTGCAGGGCCTCTTCGACCTCGACATCGATGACCTGCTTCGAGGCGGCCAGGCCGACTTGACTGGCGAACAGGCCAAAACATAAGAGCAGTACAACAAACAGCTGGTTGGTACGTTGTCGCGAAGGCATGGCTGATTCTCCTTATTAGTTCTGTCCTGACCATAGTGCGCATTTGCCTGTTGGTAAGGCCCAGGTTCCCGTGGGCAGGAAAACACGGTATCTTTTGACCCATTATACTAAAGGGGTGAGTTATGAGTGAACGTTTAATGGTACTGCCGGCAAAACATTTTGAGCAACTGCGCGTATTACGTATGCCGGAGGACATGGAAGAACACGAGGCCTTCCGCCATGCCACGGGGGTGATCGCCGGCGTGCAGGAAGACAATGCCGATTGTCACTGGGAAGATGTAGCCGAGGCGCTCGAGGAACACGGCTTTGAGACAGTTGATTTTGTTCTTGGGCCGGAGCTTGAGTGCCGCTAGACACGGCAACAGCCTGATGGATATAGAAGACTTCCGTTCAATACTGCTGGCACGCCGTGCGGCCTTGCAGGAAGATGCCTCACTGGGCGCAGAGACCTCAGCGACGGTAGAACTGGATCAGAGCCGGATGGGTCGCCTGTCACGCATGGACGCCATGCAGGGGCAGGCCATGTCACAGGAGGCACAGCGCCGCCGTGAAATGGAATTACGCCAGATTGCAGGGGCCTTGCAGCGTATCGAGACGGGGGATTACGGTTACTGCATAGATTGTGATCAGCAGATTGCCGAGGCGCGGCTGGAGATTGACCCCGCTGCCCTGCGCTGTATCCTATGCGCCGGTAAAGTGGGCTAGTCTGGATGCGTCGCAAATGAGGGGCGTTAGCGAGGCGCGCACGTGCCTGGTGTGCACGGGTTAATCACTGGCTGGCCAATGACCTTTACAGTGCTCCTGCGCGGCCTTATGACCTGGCAAGCAAGCGGCTAACACCGGCCAACCCCCTGTCGGGGCCGAACTGTAATCCGACCTGAATGCCCCCGTCAGGCGCAGGCCTGGCCCAGCGAACCTCGCCATGACCGTTGATCTCGAATTCATCCATGCGCAGCTCGATCGGGATCCCCGCTTCAGGCACAACATCGGTCTCGATATGAATGAGCGCGCCTTCGGTGGAGATGTCCAGGCTGCTGAATGTGTACTGGTGCCCATCCATCAGGATCAGGCCATGGATGACAGTATCTTTACGAAGCTTGCGAGGCTTTTTCTTCCAGAAGGAAAACAAGGCACCTACTCCTGTTTAATTTTACCAAGCTTACGCGATTTCGCCGCGGAGGTGAATATCAGTTAAGGAAGTGCCCCGAGGCATTTCCTGCGGTAAGGCCAGAAGGATTAACCGGATTTGCCGGTTACCATGAAAAATAATCCGACATAGAAAGCCCACAGACGTGAAAAGGTAACCTCAATTGGCGGCAGCTATTCGTCATCGGGTTCGGCTTCATTTAGGATAGGGTCTGGCCGGGATTTAGTGAAAGGAAAAGCATGGTGGGCCCCGCAACCGGATTGACATTTGGCTACGATGGCGGCTAGACCGGGGCGCTGATGGAAACATATAAAGCCACGGCGGTGTATCCGCCCGAGCCGTGGATGAACAGGCCCTGCGCGTAGCGGCAGGGCATAGCAGGGGAATTTTATGCACGTCACACTGGTTTATATTCACGTCGAAAAGGCGCACATCGACGACTTCATTACGGCAACGGAAAAGAATCATCAGGCCTCGATAGAAGAGCCGGGTAACCGTCGCTTTGATGTCCTGCAGTCGGCTGACGACCCGGCACGCTTCGTTCTTTATGAAGCCTATTCTACCGCTGAGGATGCCGCTGCACATAAGCAGACTGCACACTATCTCGAATGGCGAGACAGAGTCGCTGGCTGGATGGCCACGCCACGCCTGGGTGAGCTATACAAAGGCCTGTTGCCGAAGGCCGATGCATGAACAGGCAATTCTCTATCGCGCGGTTGCCACGCATCGAGTTCGCTGCAGGCAGTTTCCAATGCCTGCCTGAATTGATTGAACAGTATGGCAAACATGTGCTGCTGGTCCTGGGGAGTGGGCGTTTCAAACAAACCGGGCACTGGGTATGGCTGCAACAGGCACTGACCGACAAGGGCATCCACAGCGAGACCTGCTGTGTCAGCGGCGAGCCCTCGCCGCATTGGGTCGATGAGCAGGTGACCGGGCTACGCCAGTTACAAATAGACGTTGTTGTCGGTATCGGTGGTGGCAGTCCGCTGGATGCCGCCAAGGCGATCGCCGGCCTGCTGCGTATTGAAAACAGCGTCATGGACTTTCTTGAAGGAGTGGGCCCGGAACTGAATTATCCAGGACCCGCTGTGCCCTTTATCGCCGTGCCAACCACCGCCGGCACCGGCAGTGAAGCGACCAAAAATGCTGTCCTGGGCATCCAGGGTCAGGAGGGTTTCAAAAAATCCTTCCGGGATGATGCGCTGGTCGCGGAATACGCCGTGCTCGACCCGGCGTTGTTGGCAAGCTGCCCGCCGGCGTTAATCGCCGCCAACGGGATGGACGCCCTGACCCAGCTAATGGAGTCGTATGTTTCCACGCGGGCGAATCGCTTTTGTGATGCCCTCGCTGTTGATGCGATTCGTGCGGCCAGCGAATCTCTCTTGCCCTGGTACAATCATGCCGATGATACCCAGGCCAATGCCGGTTATCGTGAACAGATGTTGTGGGCCGCCCTGGTGTCGGGGATTAACCTTGCCCAGACCGGCCTGGGCTCAGTGCACGGCCTGGCCTCGCCACTGGGGGCGTTTTTTCCGGTGCCGCACGGGGTCGTCTGCGGCACGCTGCTGGCAGAATGTACGCGCGTGAATATCACTGCAATGCGCGAGCGTGAACCCGATAACCCGGCCCTCGCCAGGTATGCCGAACTGGCAGGCATGATCTGTGGTCGCCGTTTCCAGAATCCGGCCGATGCCTGGCAGTTGCTCGTCGATACCCTGGCCGCGTGGACGCAACACATGCAACTGCCGCGTCTGGGCGAATACGGTCTCGACGGGCCGGGTATAGATCAGGTGGTGCAGCATGCGCGTGGCAGCAGTATGCAGACCAACCCGATCGTACTGAGCGATGAAGAGATTGCCGGGATTCTGAAGGCCCGGTTGTGAAGGAACGAAAAGCGTCGATCATTGACTAACGGTTAATGAATTTGCGCTGAAAAAAGTCTTTACCGCGAAGTGCGTAAAGTTGCGCGAAGCATGACCAGAATACTCATACATGCGTGGGTTAAGCGTAAGCGGGATGTGACTGTGTTGCATCGGTTTATAAATAATACCTTTCGTGCAGTGATGAAATCTTCATGTACCTGGCGAACTTTGCGGTTATAGCTTTTGGAATATACGGGTCAGGCGAGAGCGAAACACAAGGATTCACTCATGTTTATAAACAGTCACAAAAGCCAAATGCCTTCACCGGATGAGGCATTGCCGGGACGTGATGAGAAAATGCCGGTGCCGGCGCAGCATTTTGTGAACGGTCATCTCCTTGAAGCGCCTTTCCCTGAAGGCATGCAGCTAGCGATGTTCGGTCTGGGTTGTTTCTGGGGGGGCGAGCGCAAGTTCTGGGAAACCGAAGGGGTGTACAGCACGGCGGCAGGTTATGCCGCCGGTTACACGCCGAACCCGGTCTACCAGGAAGTCTGCAGTGGCATGACCGGGCATAACGAGGTGGTGCGTGTGGTCTTTGACCCTGCCAGGGTCAGTTACCACAAGTTACTGGAGATCTTCTGGGAGGCACATGACCCGACGCAGGGTATGCGTCAGGGCAATGATGCCGGTACACAGTACCGTTCCGGAATCTATTGTTATAGCGACGAACAGTTGCAGCAGGCCGAGGCGAGCCGGAACATTTTTCAGAAAGCCTTGACCGAGGCTGGCCGTGCCGGGATCACCACGGAAATTATGATGGCACCGGAATTTTATTATGCGGAAGACTATCACCAGCAATACCTCGCGAAAATCCCGAATGGCTATTGCGGCCTGGGCGGCATCGGGGTGCGCTACCCCGGTTAAATCAATAATATTTCGCCACCACGGCAAGTCGAGGGCGGGCGGCAATGTCTGCCTTAATCACCTACCGGGTGTGCGGCTAACTGCGGGGGCAGGCCCGCCTATGTTATAATTTCCTTCTGCTTTTTAGTTCAAGATGATCCGGTACGTAATGATGAGTGATAACACCAGCAAAGCCTCCCCCTTTCAAGGCATGAGCGAAGAACAACGCATCCACCTGACGCGCAATATTATTGCCATGCTCGATGACTGGAAGGTGTCCGACTCAGATCAAATCAAATTGCTCGGTGTCGCCGATAATACGCGCAGTCGTCAGGTGCGGAGCTGGCGGCAGGGTTCCTCTTTCTTGCCCGACGAGCCTCGTGTAGTGGAATATATTGATCACCTTATGGGTATCGAGGATGCGCTACGGACTTCCAATCCCTGTAATTATTCTGCGGGCAGCAGCTGGATGAATCGTGTGAATGATCGCTTTCAAAAGCGCACGCCCCTGGCCGCGATGCTGGAAGACGGCATTACCGCGATTGTGGCGGTGCGCATTCACCTTGATTGCGCATATGACTGGCACATCGATACGAAACAAAACTAGGCAAGCCGGGATGCTTACTTCCTTCTGCGTTTGCGCGACCACCAACTGGCCAGCAATGAGCCGGAGATATTGTGCCAGATGCTGAACAGCGCACCGGGCAGGGCCGCGGTAGCAGAGAAATACTTGATCGCCAGCGCAACACTCAGTCCAGAGTTTTGCATGCCAACCTCGATCGCCAGGGTGCGGCGAATACGTGCATCGAACCCGAGCAGCCCGGCAACGCCATAACCACAGAGCAAGCCGGTGAGATTATGCAATACAACGGCCAGCAGCAGTAAGGGGCCGACGCTGCCCAGACGCTCATTATTCAATGCAGTAACAATGGCGATGATCAGGACGATAGCGGCAATGGCAACCACCGGGAAGACAGGCTGAATCTTTCTCACGAGCCGGGGCAACAGGGTATTGATAGTCACCCCGATGGTGACCGGCAAGATGACTATCTTGATAATACTGATCAACATGTCGGCGACGGGAACAGTGACGACCTGGCCGAGATATAACCAGCTCAAGCCAGGCAGGAGGATAACGGCCAGTAAGGTGGAGATCGTGGTCAGGGTAATCGAGAGGGCGACATCGCCCCGGGCCAGGTAACAAATCACGTTCGATGCCGTGCCCCCGGCGCTGGCCCCGACCAGCACCATACCAACCAGCAGCTCTGTGCCAAGCTCCAGTTGCCGGGCAATCCCGTAGGCGGCAAACGGCATAACCCCGTATTGCAGCAACATGCCCAGGCCGATCAACCCCGGGCGTTTGAGGACAAGCCGAAAGTCACTCATACTCAGTGTCAGCCCCATGCTCAGCATGATCACGGCCAGCAGGGGAACAATCGCGGCTTTGATGGCCAGGAAGGGGGCTGGCAGGAAGTAGGCGAGGGCGGATAATGATAATGCCCATAGCGGAAAGAGTCTGGTGAATGCGTACATAGCCAAGCAAGCCTGAAATCAGTCAGGTTCACCTTAAAGCAGTGCGGGGAACGATACAATTCGTGTCTGCCGCCAGGACAGGGGTGATTCGCGGGCGGGGCGGGGAAGATAAGCAAATGAAGAAAAACGTCGTTTTATCGGCCTGCGGGACTAAATGTTTCCGGGAACTGGTCGATAAGCTAACTGTAAAAACAAGAACCGTGCTTTATGACTCAGCCAGAATCTGATTCCGTACCGGCCGACACCCATCATATCGAAGTGCGCCAGGAAAGCTACGGCTTTACCCTGGTCCACAAGCTGAACGGGCGGGTGGTGTATTTCGCCAATTATGAAAACCGCATGGAGGCGATGCGGAATGCGCGGCGTCGTGTCGAAACCGAAGAGGCCGAGGGGCACACTGTCATTTTGTCGGCCGATGCCCGGCTCGGCTAGTCTATCGGGGATGAATCTCCCGTCATGTCAGTATAGAATCCCGTCTACTTTACACATTTAGCGCAGAGCTGGAAGCTGTGCTCGACTGGATGAATATATTTTGGCTTCGCATTATCAACAACGCCTGTCACTGCTCGTTGAATCGATTGACAGTAAAATCCTTAATCAAAGCCGCATCGGTCTCGAGAAAGAGACCCTGCGTGTTAATCGTGAGGGTGGTATAGCAACTACCCCGCACCCTGCGGTGTTCGGTTCCGCGCTGACTAATCCGTACATCACCACGGACTACTCCGAAGCGCTGCTCGAACTCATTACCCCGCCATTTGCACAGATGCGCGAGGCGCTCGCTTTTCTCCGCGACGTACAACAGTATGTTTACAGCAAGCTCGGTGATGAAATCCTGTGGGCAACGAGCATGCCCTGCGTGGTTGCCGGCGAAACGAGTATCCCCATTGCGCAATATGGCAGTTCCAATGCCGGCATGATGAAAACCATCTATCGGCACGGCCTCGGTTACCGTTACGGACGGGTGATGCAGGTGATCGCCGGCGTCCACTATAATTTTTCCTTTGCAGATGAATTCTGGCCGCAGTACCAGGCCCTGCAGAACGACCGCCAGGAGCAGAAGGCGTTTATATCAGAGAGTTATTTTGCCCAGCTCCGAAACCTGCAGCGACTCGGCTGGCTGGTTCCCTACCTGTTTGGCGCCTCGCCGGCAGTGTGTAAATCGTTTCTGGGCGGCAAGCCGACCACCCTGGCCGAGTTTAACGAGAATACCTATTATCAGCCTTACGCAACCTCGCTGCGCATGGGAGATATCGGTTATCAGAACAATAAGGAAAATGAAACCGGCATCAAGGCCAACTATGACGACCTGCAGAGTTATATACAGAGCCTCAACAAGGCGATCAATACACCGTGCCCGGAATATGCAAAAATCGGAGTCAAGGTTGGTGGCGAATATCGGCAACTGAATGCGAATATCCTGCAGATCGAGAATGAATATTACAGTACTGTGCGACCGAAGCAGATCACCGAGGCAAATGAAAAGCCCATCCTCGCCCTGCAACGCCGGGGTGTTCGCTATATCGAATTGCGCTCCCTCGATGTAAATGCCTTTGACCCGCTGGGGATTAATGATACCCAGTTATATTTCCTTGAGGCCTTGATGCTGTACTGCCTGTTGCAGGACAGCCCGCTGATTGATGCCGCAGAGCGTGTCGTCATTGATCAAAATGAACTGCTTGTAGCCCATCGTGGTCGCGAGCCGGGCCTGCAGCTGGTCCGTCGTGATGGCCCGATCAGTCTGCGTGACTGGGGGCTTGAGGTCTGTGACGAGATGCAGGCCGTTTGTGAATATCTGGATAGCGGTGTGGAAGATGCCCCTTATAGCCATGCCCTGGAAAAGCAGCGGGCCGCCATCCTCGATCCGGCGCTGACGCCCTCGGCAAGAATGTTGGCCGAGATGCGTGAAAATGGCGAAGGCTTCTATCACTTCGCGAAACGCAAATCCCTGGCGCACCATGCATACTTCAGCGAGTTGCCGATTGACCCTGCCCGCAAGGCGTTGCTGGACAAGAGTGTGCAGGAGTCGCTGGCACGCCAGCAAGCACTCGAAGCGGATGATGATTGCAGCCTGGACGCATACCTGACCCGCTATTACGCGCAAGACTGAAGTGTTCCTAGCGCGGTGCCTGGACCGGGATAATCTCGGCGGCGACGGACACCGACATGGGCAACTGTAGCCAGTCATGCATCGTATAGATATCCGCCTGCCCCTGGCGCCAGGCATCGAGGATATAAACAGGTTCAGAAGGCCGGGCGGCAAGCAGCTTCCCGGCACTAACCTGTGCAGGGTCATACACGACCACGGCATGATGTTCATGCGCTGCCCCGCGGTTGATGACGATAGCGGTTGCCTGCCAGCCGACGCGTTGCACGGTTTCCTGCACCCCGGCATGCACGCGGTACTTCCATTCGTAGCACAGGCCGCGGTTGTCATCGCCGTGGAAATTGATCCACATGTTCCCCAGCCAGCCACTGGTCCATTGTTGTTCGGGATCATTGAGGGTTTGTTCCACGGTGCGAGCAAAGGCCGTCCTGATTTCGAGCAGGGCCGGGTCCTCGATACTGTCGTGGTGCAGGGGCAGGACGACACAGCCGCTTAAGGTTACGAAAACCAATAGCAGCAGGTGACGCAGAGATGTGAGTCTGTTATGCATAGGCGCTATTATATCGTCATGAGTAGAGAAGATGGATGCTTAACATGAAACCGATCCGGTTTTTCCGGCACGTGGCCTGTGAAGGGCCGGGCTATCTAGGTACGCTGCTGGATCGTCTCCAATGGCCCTACGAGCTCGTCTGTATTGACAAGGGGCATGCCGTACCGGCCGGGCTCGATGATGTGGCCGGGCTGGTCTTCCTCGGTGGCCCGATGAGTGCCAATGACCGCAACGGCTGGATCGACGACGAACTCGCCCTCATCCGGAAGGCCCAGCAGCAGCGCCTGCCTATGCTGGGTATCTGTCTGGGCAGCCAGTTACTGAGCAAGGCACTGGGTGGTGAAGTCCATGAGGGAGCTGCAGGGCAGGAGATTGGCTGGCACCTTCTGCAGCCGGTAGAGGGCCTCGCCAGCCGGCATTGGTTAAGTGGCCTGGGTACGGAGATACTCGCCTTTCACTGGCACGGTGAAACCTTTACCCTTCCACCGCATGCCGAATTGATCCTGGGCAGCGCCTGTTACCGTCAACAGGCCTATGTATGTGGCAAGACCCTGGCCCTGCAGTTTCATATCGAAATGACTGCCGCCATGGTCAGGGAATGGACCGACCTCTATCACGCTGACCTGGCGCAGGGGGGGGATTGTAACCAGGCTGCCACACAGATTACCCGGGATCTCGAGGAACGCGTTGCGGCGCTCCATGTCCTGGCCGAGCAGCTCTTTGGCCAGTGGCTGGCCGGGATTGAAATGAATGACTGAACAGGAACGATAATGCATTGTGCGATCTACAAGGGCCCACGTAAGCCCGAATCTTACTTATATATAGAACATGCCGATGACTTCTCCCGCGTCCCCGAGGCCCTGTTAGGCATGTTTGGCGAACTGGAACTGGTCATGGAACTGGATCTGGGTAGCCGCAAGCGGCTCGTGCATGCCGATATCGAAGAGGTTAAACGCCTGCTCACCGAACAGGGCTATTTCCTGCAACTGCCGCCGGACAGGCATGCCCTGCGCATTTGAGTGGATCTCTTTTCATCGGTCTTGCCATGCACGGGCTTGAAAGGATGTTGGACATACCCCATATAGGGATTTGACTTTACTTACCCGGCAGGACCTATAGATGAAACGAATCTTCTTGTTTTTGATCACCAACATAGCGGTCCTGCTGGTGCTCGCTACCGTCCTGCAGCTGCTCGGCATCGAGAGCCTGCTCGATGAGCAGGGAGTAGACCTGGACCTGGGAGCGTTGCTGGTCTTTTCCGCCATATTTGGTTTCGGTGGTTCGTTTATCTCGCTGGCCATATCAAAGTGGTCGGCCAAGCGCATGATGGGCGTGCAGATGATCACCGAGCCACGGGATGAGGAGCAGCGCTGGTTGCTTCACACGGTTCGTCGCCTGGCGGGTTCGGCCCGGATCGGCATGCCGGAGGTCGGTATTTTTGATTCCGCTGACCCGAATGCCTTTGCCACCGGCATGCGCCGCAATGCGGCCCTGGTTGCAGTGAGTACCGGCCTGTTGCGCAACATGAATCGCGACGAGGTGGAAGCAGTGCTCGCGCATGAGGTCAGCCATATCGCCAATGGCGACATGGTGACCCTGACCCTGATCCAGGGTGTGGTAAACACCTTTGTGATCTTCTTCTCGCGGATCATCGGTCATCTCGTAGACCGTCTCGTCTTCAAGGTTGAACGCGGCCACGGTCCAGCCTTTTATATCACCTCCATCATCGCCCAGCTGGTACTCGGCATCCTCGCCTCGATGATCGTAATGTGGTTCAGTCGGCACCGTGAATTCCGCGCCGATGCCGGCGGTGCAAAACTGGCTGGCCGCGAGAAAATGATCGCCGCCCTTGAGCGTCTGCATGCGACTACGACAGGCAAAGACCTGCCCGACCAACTGGCGGCCTTTGGTATCAGTGGTAGCCGGGCCGGTGGCATCCGCGAATTATTCATGTCGCATCCGCCGCTCACACAGCGGATCGAGGCACTGCGCGCCATGCGCTAGGGAACCCGTATGTCTGATGCTCAACATATCGTCTGTCCGCATTGTGCCGGGGTGAACCGCGTGCCAGCTGCACGCCTGACGCAGGCACCGAAGTGCGGCAAGTGCAAACAGCCCCTGTTTGACGGCAAACCGCTGGAGCTGACGGCAACGAATTTCCGGCAGCATATCGGCCGCAGTGACATCCCGGTGCTGGTCGATTTCTGGGCCCCCTGGTGCGGTCCGTGCAAGATGATGGCACCGGTCTTTGAAGAGGCCGCCATGCAGCTCGAACCCCACGTGCGTGTGGCCAAGGTCAATACCGAGACCGAGCAGACGCTGGCCGGGCAGTTTGGCATCCGCAGTATCCCCACCCTCGCCTTGTTCAGGGGCGGGCAGGAAGTCGCCCATCAGGCCGGGGCCATGGATCTGAACAGCCTTACCCGCTGGGTTCGCTCGCAGCTCTGACTTGCCGGGTATTTTACTATGGCCAGTCTGATCCGTATCGAGTGCCCGCCGCCCCTGCAGGCAATACTCTGTGAGGCGATCCGTGAATATGCCGCGGCGGCCTATCCGCCGGGAGGTTCGGAATGTGGCCAGGTCGCGCATGCCGCACTCATGGAGGCGGCGCTGAAACTGGAAACAGACTTTGCGGCTAACGACGGTGAGTATGCCGGGCTGAACCGTCGCCTGCGTGCACAGTTCAGGGCAGCGTTTCAGTACTATGCAGAACAACATCAACGCCGGGAACTCGAACCTTTGCTGCTACGCTTGTTGCAGGGTGAGGTGGTCAGCCACGCTGAATGGGCGGCGTCTGTCTCATAATACAGCTACATTAGCACCTCCTTATGTAAGCATTTCCTTATTGGCAATATTATTGAATTAGAGGCTATACTCGGCGTAATGCAGACACGGGGTATGGGCTACACGCAATACCTGCCGATGACTGGTAACGCAATGCCGCTTTCGTTCTGCATGGAAGTTCAAGTAACACACGAGGAAATGATTATGGCAACAGGTACGGTAAAATGGTTCAACGACTCCAAGGGGTTTGGCTTCATCGAACCCAGCGAAGGCGGCGATGATGTGTTTGTGCATTTCTCTGCTGTACAGTCAGACGGTTTCAAATCCCTGGCTGAAGGTCAGAGCGTAAACTATGACGTCGAGCAGGGGCCGAAAGGCCTGCAGGCAACCAATGTGGTTCCTCAATAAACCCTGAAGACCAATGGTTCAACAAAAGCCCCGTAATAACGGGGCTTTTGTCTTTTTACAGAGTCATATCAATGACGGCGTAGTAATAACCAATGTACTTGGTTATGCTGCCAACAGGCAGCTACAACAGGATAGTTGGCGTGCGTGCGTATATCCGACACCCCTCTGGTACACCGATCGAAATTCACCCGGACAAGTTCCCGGAGGACAGCCCCGAGAGGTTGAACAATATCAGCCATGGCGGGCTGAGCTTCCGCAGCCAGGCGGCTATCTTGCCCGGCACGCTTGTGCGCCTGACGGTGCACATCCCGCAAGGTAAAAAAGAGGTGCGCGCACGCGTAGCCTGGTGTCGTGAGCTTGCCGAGGGATATGACATGGGCGTGGAGTTCCTTAACGCAGCCGACTCTTATACGGTGCGTATGGTCGAACAGATCTGTCATATTGAACAGTACCGGCGCAAGGTAAAGGAAAGACAGGGCCGCGAGATCGACTCCACGGAGGCTGCCAGGGAATGGATCATGCACAATGCCGGTAACTTTCCCAATCCGGATTGAATGGCCGGCGGTTATGCGTATGATAGCGAGCCATGACATCGCTCGACAAGAAGAATGAACGTCGCCGTTTCTGGCGCAATCTCTTTATCCAGATTATTTTGATCCTGCTGGTTTATTTTGCCGTGCAGGCCTGGCAGGCGCGCGATACCCCGCGTGGCCCGGCACCGCCGATTCAGGGAGTGCTGCTTGATGGGCGGCCGGTCAACCTGGCGGACTATCGCGGCGAGCCATTGTTGTTACACTTCTGGGCCAGCTGGTGTTCGATTTGTCGTTTTGAACAGGATTCTATCGACGCGATTGCAGAAGATTATCCGGTCCTCAGCGTGGCCAGCCAGTCAGGTGATGCCGGGGCGGTGCAGGCCTATGTCACGGAACACGGTCTGACGGCCCCGGTACTGGTGGATGAAGACGGTGAACTGGGGCGCATGTATGCTGTGCGCGGTTTTCCTTCCAGCTATGTCATTGATGCACAAGGGCGGATATTCGATGTCGAGGTTGGTTACAGTTCGGAATGGGGGCTGCGTGCACGCTTGTTGCTGGCGGGCTATTAACATGCACCATGCTTCTGTTACTCTTGCCGCAAGTTTTTAACCACAGGATACCCGTTGATCATGGCCGAGACAGTTGATGACCTTTCCATTGAATATTCCGAAGACGGGCAGGTGCTGGTAAAGCAGCTCGATAAAAAAGTACTGACCAAGGGGGCCTGGTCCACTGTCATGTACAAGTTCCAGGACTGGGACAAGCGCAAGGAAGAATATGGCCCGCCCAAGTTTACAATTCGCCGTTACCAGAAACGCAATGGTGAATATTTCCAGAAATCGAAGTTCAATATCTCCAGCGTTGACCAGGCGAAGAATATCATCGCCGCGCTCGAAGAGTGGATAGCCGAGTAGGCCATCGTCTTGCCCGGCGTGGCCCCCCTGGACCAGGGTTAAGGTAGAGGTCCGGCTGCTTGCACGGAAAATCCCGGGACGTTTCCGGTCTGACACAGGCCTTGTCCTCCGGCTTATGCCGTCTATCGGGTATAATTAAAATTTTCGTTGCCACCCGGGGCGCTCTCCATGCAAGCGATTCACACAATTTCAGACTTTCTGCAACAAACCGGCAACCAGTTCCGTGTCTTTGACCTGGGGCGACGTATTGTCGAGGTGCCGGTCAGCGATTTCATGGCCTTTGAAAAGCTGGAACAGCCGTGGCCGTATCCCCTGCAACGCAGTGGCTGGTTCGGGATAACGTTTTGGCCGCTGGTCGAACCGGCTGACGGGCAGGAAAGCGAACAGGCGATCTGGTTCTTGCGCCTGCCCCTGGATGAACAGGCCAAACTCATGCAGGAGGCCCGGGATGGCTTTCTGCACCGGCTGTTCGAGATCGCCGAGGCAAGACTGGACCCGGACAAACCCGCCCCGCCCAATATCATGGAAGATAACCCACTCGTATTTCGCCCCCGCGAAGACCGCATGGCGGTATTTAATGCCCTTGCCGCAAAAACACTCGGCCTGCCGGCATCCAGCTATTATCAGCACGCATGCGAATACTTTCAGGGTAAGGTGGGTTTTGAGCAATGGGCCTTTGTTGGTGTGCAGGGGCTCGCCGATTTCGCCATGCGCCTGGATGAGTCCGATAATGCCGCCGTGCTTGGTATGGCCATCCCCGGGCTGCCCGAAGAGGTACTGCTACCGCTTTGTCATGCACTGGAAAACATCAGCCTGCCGGCTAGCGTACTGGAGGCCCTGCAGGCGCGTTTGCAAGCTAATGCATCTTTGCCCGTGCAAACCGCGATATGCCGCGGTGTCTCGTTTGCTGACACAGCACAGCGACGCCAGGTGTTGTTGCAATTACTGGAGGGCAAGCAGGGCAGCGAGGTGGAGCTGCTGGCAGCGGTAGCCGCCCGTGCCTGGGACAGCCTGACCGACGAACAGACCTGCCTGCTGTTCCTGGAACGGCTTGCCGACAACAGTCACGGCCAGGAGGTCTTTAACGAGATGCTGGCTGACCTGATGTTTATCCCCGGTATGCGCGACCCCCTGTTTGCCGGCTTGCGTAATCCGCAACGCTCCAAAAAACTGTCACAGGCCATTGATGGTCTGTTTGCCGAGCTGCAAGGTGATTGATTATTCAGGATTGATGATTGAAAAGCCCGACGCAGAGGCGCAAAGACGCAAGGGTCGCAGGGAAAAACACTTTATATGTAGGTCGGCTTAGGAATCGAAGATGACGTAAGCCGACGTGCGCATGCTAAGACAGGCGTCGGATTACGTCGCTCTACTCCTAATCCGTATATGGTCTCCTCCCGTTTTGCAAGTCTTTGTGTTATCGGTGACAGGGACAGGATTGCTTCCGT